>NZ_JAAKGQ010000024.1:0-54429 GCF_011043515.1 Sphingobacterium sp. SGL-16
CCCCATTCTATGGACACTAAATCTTTACCGCGGAGCATAAAGCGGCGGAAATTATGATTTTGTTTTATGTTTCCGAAGACCGGTTCCACATCATAACATCGTTTTTTTCGTTTGAGAATTCCTTCTTCGCTATTAAGAAGTTCATAGGCTAATAATCTATTAAAATATATGGGTAGTAATCTAAAGCTTGAGAGTGAATTAGATAAAGGGTCTATTTTTTATTTTGATATTGAAGTACGATATGAGCAAAATTTGGTACAAGTAGAAGAAGAACTGAATGTTGGTCGGGTTTTAATTGTTGATGACAACCAGAACAATAGGACCATTCTTTAACATATGTTAGAATATAAAAATATCACTTGTGTTACGGCAGCTAATGGTATAGAAGCTATTCAGCTTTTAATTAATGGAGAGTTTTTCGATACTATCTTAATGGATTACCATATGCCAATACTTTCAGGGCTTGAAACTATAGATAAGATGAAAGAGATTTTTAAACAGAATAATAGAACTGTGCCTCTTGTGGTATTACATACTTCCTCGGAAGAACATGATGTTATATCAGCATTCAGAAAGAATGAAAATTCGCATTGTTAACTCAAGCCAATTAAATCTGATGAATTATATAGAATACTTGCTAAAACCTCTCAGAGCGTTAAAACTAAAAGAGAAGAAGATTTCTCGAACAGGGATCTGTCAATTTTTGAACAACCTATAAATGTCTTATTGGCTGATGATAATCCGGTTAATAGGGCTTTGAATCACAAGATGCTAGAGATGTTAGTTCCTGGTGCGAGATTTCTGCAAGTGAGTGATGGAAAACAAGCTGTTGAAGCATGTGAAAAGGAGATATTCCAACTCATTTTAATGGACGTACAAATGCCTATTATGGATGGCTATGATGCTACGAGACATATCCGTTTATTGCCAGGATATCAATATATACCAATTATAGCGGTAAGTGCAGGAAATGTCTCTGGCGAAATGGAACGATGCGTTAGGGCGGGAATGAACGATTTTTTGTCCAAACCATTTACATCAAAGGATATGTTAAAGGTTCTTCAGGCTAATATTGGCCTTGGCGGGGATGAATGATTGATTTAATCAAGATCGGTAGAAATATTACAGCGGAAGTTGTCAACTAAGTCAATTTCTCTCTTAGACTAAATGCGCTTTAAATTTAAGTTGATTTTTCTATGATGTATGTAATTTAATGATTTTCCAATTTTGTGGTAGAGGCATTATATCCATCCTTCGCGTAAGGCTTTCGAGCCTAATTCGACAAAGGATTTACAGTTTGATTTTCGGAGGATATTTTTACGATGAACACTCACTGTATATGGGGATATGTATAGTGCTGAAGCGATTTCGAGTGTGGTACTGCCTAACAGAACCAATTGGATTATTTCTTTTTCTCTTCTGGTAAATAAAGAAGCTTCAGGTGTTTTTTGTTGGCCATAAGGAGTTAATACATTATAGTATGAAGGTTCACCATCTAATCCTAAGAAAGAAAGGTTGATTGCCTTTTCTTCTGTTTTAAGTTGAGTTATATCGGTGTGAACCCCTAGTACTCTTACCACAGCTCCATCCTCATTGGTTTGAATGGTGCTTACTTGTTGCAATATCCATTTGTATGAGCCATCTGCACAGCGTAAGCGATAATCGTAATTTACCTTGTATTTCAATACCTTATCAGGCTTGAGTTTCGAAAAAAAATTTGTTACTTCTTGCTCATACATTACAAAACGGGATTTATCATCGGGATGTATGTTATTCATAATGTTTTCAGGATTAAAGTTGCTTAAAGACCATCCTAATACATTCTTTAAGCTCTCACTCACAAATTCTATTTCTATATTGCCAACATTAAAGATATAATAATAATATGCCTCGGGTGAAGTCTATCTAAAAGCTTCTCATAAATTTCGAGCTGAAATGTATAAGGTAAATTAGCTTCGGGCGCATATTTTGCAATTTCTTGCCAAGTTTGTTTTGCTTGATTGTATTTCAATAAATCCATAGGTAATTACTTAAATCAAATATCATAAAAATTTTCAATTATCACCTAAAGGGTATGCTTTCGATTAAGAAAAATTTTTCTATGGATCTTCTGGTCAGTAAATATACTTAAGGTTCTTTCGGTTGCTGTGGGGTTAAGAAATTATCTTCTTTCGCGCGATTGCGAGTCTGCAACACCTATGGTAGATCTTTCAATCTCTAACTTACCATCGAGCTTGCTTGTCGCCAAAATGCTTTACAGGGTGATTAAACTTTTCAATAATCTTTTATTAGTCAAAAGTCGCTGTCAGTCCATATGCTTATAGTTTTGCGAAATAATAATATAAGGGAAACTTGCTAATTCCATTTAATATTAATTGTGTTTCGAAAACGTCTTAATTATGAATTTAGTCGCTTATAATAAATCACACTTTAAAATAAGGTTCTTATATAACATAGTATTTTATTCTTTAGGGCTCTCGTTGAATAGTTTCTCTAAAATTTGGAAGCGAAAGTCGAAGATTTCAATTAGTTTGTTTTTGACAAAAAGTCTCCTTGAGAAATTTAATTACGATTTGTTCGACCTCTTCCTTTAAGCTTAACCAATTTCGGGCTGATTTGTAGAAAGATTTCCGGCTATGCTTGAGTTTATGTTAATTATTTGCTGTGCTCTGTGTGTCATCATCTTTCAACTCTTTTATATACATAAGACCGTTCTCTATATCTTTTACAATGTTTAATATTTCATTCCAACGAAAAGGCTCGTGATTTATAACTTTATCTTCTAAATCTTTCGTAACTTGATTTAATTTGATTAATCCTACGTGAGACGCTGTGCCTTTTAGTTTATGAAGAATCGATTTAAGCGAAGATATATCTTTGTATTCTATAGCTTGCTTTAATATTATTATTGTGTTGTTTAATTCTTGAATTACAAGGTCAAGAAAATATCTTTTAAACTCGTCATCGTCACTATAATTACTTTCTAAAATTGATCTATCAAAATCAAAGTCTAAAGTAGCATGCTTTGCAGTCGTATCACCAGGAATGTTAGCAAGAACTTCCATAATTACACTTTTTAAATCAGCAATACGAATTGGTTTAGCAAGAAACTGTGTCATGCCGGCTTGAATGCAGTTTTGTTTTTCGCTCAAAGTATTTCCTGCAGTAATGGCAATGATGGGTGTGTTTTTGTAATTATCCAATTGTCTTATTTTTTTGGTTGCTTCTGTACCATCCATAACTGGCATTTGAACGTCCATTAAAATAATATCGAATTGTTTTTCTGTACACGCCTGATATGCTTTTTCTCCATCATTAACAGAAATTATTTCGGATTTCGGTAATAAACCAGCTAGCATGCGGAGATTTAGTTGCATGTTTACTGCATTGTCATCGGCTACTAATATAGCAGCTATAGATTCGTTTTTGTCTAGCAAATTTTCTGTCGCAATACTATTTTTAATTAGATCTTTATCTTCTTTATCTTGTTGGTGTTTGTGTATTGATTGGTTAATTGCCAAGTATAATTTATCTGTTTTGATAGGCTTCATTAAACTAACAATTTCATTATCGTCACTTAAATGTGATAACAATTCTTGTTTCTCGTAGGAAGTATGCAAAATTATTAACGGTATTTCCATATTTTTACTAGCCATTATTTCTTTCATCTTGGCAATAGTTTCTACACCAGAGAGAACTGGCATATGATAGTCCACAAGAATAAGGTTAAATTCTTCTCCTTGGGCTAATAACTGCAAAGCTTCTACTCCATTTTTTGCTAAGGTTGTATCAATATTCTTATACTTAAGCATATGATCCATTATAATTCGATTGTTAGTATTATCATCTACAATCAAAGCACGCTTAATAGGTATTTCTATTTTATTATTAGGGTTAGTAATTGTTTTTTCATACTCAACTTCCAAATCGAAAAAGAAAGTAGTTCCATTTTCTGGCTCACTTAAAAGCTGCAAATTACTGTGCATATATTTTAGTAAGTTGTTGGAAATAGTAAGACCTAATCCTGTCCCTCCATACCTTTTGCTAATTGAACTGTCTTCTTGGGTAAATGCTTGAAATATTTTATCCTGCTTCTCTTTTGCAATTCCGATACCAGTATCTCTTACAGAAAAACGAAGTTTTGTTGTTGAACCCATTTGGCTTATTTGTTGGACTTTAAGTTCAACCTCGCCTTCTTCAGTGAACTTTACGGCATTCCCCATTAAGTTTATTAAAACTTGCTTTAGTCGCGAATCATCGACCCAAATATTTAAATCTAACTCTTCAGGCACATTAAGTAACAATTCTAAACCTTTACTTTGCGCCTGAAACAATATCACATCTACAACTTGACTACATAAATCATATAGATTGTATTTGCCTATATATAATTCAAGTTTACCGGATTCTATTTTTGAAAAATCTAATATATCGTTAATAATACTAAGCAGACTATTTCCTGATTCATTAATATATTTAAGGTACTGCTGTTGAAGTTCATTAAGTGGTGTTTGAAGAAGTAGGTCGGAGAAGCCGATTACACCATTTAGAGGGGTACGTATCTCGTGACTCATATTTGCCAAGAATTCAGATTTTGCTTTATTTGCTGCCTCAGCAGATTTTTGAGCTATTAATAATTCTTCGTTTTTCTTTACTTCTTCTGAAATATTTTGTACAAAAATAATTATACCTCCTATTTTCTGTGCGGAAATATACCACGGTCTAACCTCCCAGTTAAAATGTTTTTCTTCTTTATCCTTACCAATATACATTACCTCATGAGTGTTTTTATAAGAAATACCTTTTAAAGCATTTTTATATATTTCTATTCGGTAATCGGGTATATCGGTAGAAAGGTCACTAATATTCCTGTGTTCAACATGTTCCTTTACAAAATTAAATTCATCTAACCACTGATTACTTACATAGAGGTAGTTTAGATTCTGGTCAAACATAGCTACTGCTGCTGGCACGTATTCGATAAAAGTGCGCAACATAGATTCTTTTCGTTCAACCTCCAAATGCATGGTCTTGCTACTATGTATATTCTGTATAATTCCAAATATCCGTTTGCACACCCCCTCGGAGAATTCTGGTATACCCTTTACACGCACCCATTGTCTGTTTTGACTGATAGGTTGCATTTCTATCTCTAAATCATATGGTATTCCTTGGTTAACTGCAGTGTAAAAAGCTTCTTGAAGTAGTATTGATGAACTCGTATGAAAATTTCCAAAAGCTGTCTCGAGATCTAGATTTTCAACTTCTTGCATTTCCATTATTTGTTTCGCTTGTGGAGATAAGTATACTCTACCATCATTCATGCTAACCTCCCAGCCACCAACTTGAGCTACTGCATTTGTTTGTTCAAGAATTTGCTGCGTATGTAAAAGATTTAGTTCAAGCTTTCTTCTATCGCTAATATCAAGTGCGATGCTGCTGACATAAGGATTTCCATCCAAATCCTTCTCTAATACATTATGGTATAAGAAAAATACTTTTTCTCCAGACTTCTTCAACAGGGTCATCATCCCTCGCATTTGCCCATGCTCAATCAGTTCTGTCATGTACTGATCATAGAGTCGTTTGTTTTCCAGCGGTATTAAATCAATTAATTTAAGACCTTCTACCTCGCTTTCTTTGTACCCCAAAAGCTCTCTTCCTTTTTCGTTAACACGTAAGATATTTCCATCTAAATCATGCATACTCATAAGCCCCAAGGAGTTTTCGAAATAATTTCTAAATCTTCGCTCAGAGTTTAATAATTTTAAACGCTCTTGGTTTTCATGGCTTATATCACGTCCAATAGCGAAAAATTCGTTGTACTTCTCCTCGTACTTAATGTGCCATTGGATGGTTATAAGACGATTGCTATTAGAAAGTGTGTAGGTTGTAAGTGAAACTTCTTTACCAGCTAAGGTATCCTTAAATGCTGCTTTTAATTCATCATTTGTATCTGCAGTAAATAAGTCTAAAAAAGGTTTACTTATTATTTCTTTATTATCTTGATTTAAGATCTGTTTGAATGATGGATTAACTTCTTTTATGTTTAAATCACTATCTATTACTCCAATTAAATTTTGGGTTACCTTTATTATATCTGTATAATATCCCGACTCAACTTTTAATTTTTTATAGGTATAAAGCTGGCTCACATTTTTGGCAAGCGCATAGAGGAAATCAATTTGACTTTGATCTATTTTTTTAGGAACAAAATCAATTACACAAAGCGTGCCCAGAGCAAATCCATCTTCATCAATAATGGGAACACCTGCATAAAATCTTATTTTGGCCTGATTAACGATTGGATTGTCGGCGGTTCTCTCATCTAGGAGTGTATCTTCAATTACAAGAGCATCCGTGCTCATTAACGTATATTGACAAATTGTTTGTTTTCGATCTACAGAGTCAACCTCCATTCCGATGCAGCTTTGTATGCGTTGAACATCTCTTTCCATTATGCTAACTAAAGCGATAGGGCAATGGGTAAAATTAGCCGCGCTTTTAGAAATAACATCAAAATCAGAATCCTTACTAAGGTTTAGTAAGTTGAATCTTTTTAGATGCGTTAATCGATCATCTTCGTTTAAAGGTATAGGATAGGTATTCATTTGTTGTCTTTTTGGCCATTTACAATTTAACTATAAAATAGTAAATCTCTTCAAAATTTTAAATATTTAACTTATTTAAGTCATTCGATTTAGCTCCCTGCTTATGATATTTTGTCTCTATAATTGTTATAAAATACTGAGTAATGATGCATAGAATCAATGCTAGCCATACCTTATTGGGTAGATAATGACTCCGATAATTTCAGGACTAATTCCCAGAGCAAAAGGTTCTTATAAATACTTAGTGCCACAAAACACCACAAGAAAGTTATAAGTTGTTACAGTGTATTGAGGAACGCTTATGAGCATATGGTTTACGATTGGGCCAAAGGAAAACCAAGATTACGTATTGTCAAGATTATCGTAAGAGGAAAGAAAATGCTTATTATGTAATAGAGTATAGCATGAAAAATTGAATTATCCTTAATATTATATATAAATTGTTACAAATAACTGTTTCAATTATTTAACTATATTTACATAATTTTCATATTAGCCTTGGGTTAAGGTCTAAATATGAGATTTTATAAACAAACCAATATGAAAAAAAACTACCTATTAGCGTTCTTATTGATCGGTACCGTAACAGGATTATCAGCACAGAATAGATTTGGATTCAAAGCAGGATTGAATCTTGCAAGTGAGTACTTGCGCATGGATAATCAGTCCTCAACAACCAAAATAGCTCCCCTTTACCATCTTTCTGCATACTATGATATTGCTGTGTCTCCGCGTTTTTCTATTCAGCCAGGACTTTCCCTAGAAGGCAAAGGTGGTAAGTCTGAAATAGATGGTGAATCACTTACAGATAAGTTAATGTATTTAGAGGTTCCTATAAATTTTATTTCATGGACACCAACGAAATCTGGAGAGTTCTTTTTTGGAGGAGGTCCATATTTTGCATATGGGGTTGATGCAAGAGTGACATCAGGTAGAAATGCACTACATTTAGAGTGGGGAAATGAAATCAATCAGCTTAGACCATTCGATGCAGGGATAGGTCTAATTTTTGGATATAGATTTAATGGAGGGTTCACAACAAGACTTTCTAGCTCGGCCGGGTTGGTTAATATTTCAAACCAGAGTGGAATGAAATATTTAAATAGAGTTACTTCTATTGGGATAGGATACGAATTCGGTAGCAAACGATAAAAGCATATCTTTTAGCTGATTTCTCTGGCTAGATACGATTGACAACTATTCTTCGAACTTAACAATAATTTTTTTATAAAATTATTGTTGTTTTCAATGTATTATCGTAATATTGCAATATTAATAAAAAATACATGGGTGTTACCAAAAGTGAAATATTTACGGAAGAACAGAATCATTTAGCCATTAATTTGAAAGCTCTGGCACATCCTGCGCGAATAGCCATTTTACAGTATATCATCAAACAGAATGCCTGTATTTGTAATGATTTGGTAGAAGAATTGGGATTGGCGCAAGCTACCATTTCCCAACATTTAAAAGAATTAAAGAACATTGGCATCATTAAAGGAAATATAGAGGGAACAAGTGTATGTTACTGTATCAATGAGACAGTTTGGCAACAAATTAAAAAAGAACTCGATACTTTCTTTGTAGCTGATATAGCTATTGAAAAATGCTGCTAATGCATTTTTTTACTTTACTATATCGCTACATTGCAATATACCATTAATCATAATAATAGAAAAAATATGAAACTATCAGAAATTAAAGAAATTCTTAAGACTTTGGATAATGTTGAATTTCAATTGGAAAATGGAACTTTTGTACCCGAACATTTTCACGTTACGGAAGTGGGGCAAATAACTAAACATTTTATTGACTGCGGTGGTATAATTCGGAGCGAAAAAGTTGTCAATTTTCAATTATGGAATGCTAATGATTTTGAACATCGCTTAAAACCCACTAAACTTTTAAACATCATTAATCTCTCGGAAGAAAAGTTAGGTATTGAAGATGTGGAAATTGAAGTGGAATATCAAAGTGACACCATTGGAAAATATGATTTAGAATTTAATGGAAAAACTTTTGTCTTGAAAAACAAAACCACAGCTTGTTTGGCAGAAGATGCTTGTGGTATTCCATCAGAAAAACAAAAGAAAAATTTAATAGGATTGCAGGTAAATCAAACCAATACTTGCACGCCAGGTGGAGGTTGTTGCTAATTTTAAAATTTATCAAAATGAAAATTGTATTATTCAGCGACATTCATGCTAATTTACCTGCATTAGAAGCTTTTTTTGCAGATGTTGAAAAAAGAAATCCTGACAGTATCTATTGTTTGGGTGATTTGGTGGGCTATAATATTTGGCCAAACGAAGTGGTTAACGAAATCCGTAAAAGAAAAATCCCAACAATTGCAGGAAATTACGATTTTGGAATTGGAAGAATGAGCAGCGAATGCGGTTGTGCATACAAAACGGACAGCGAAAAAGACAACGGAAACATTTCTATTTCATTCACAAATTCTTTAATGAACGATGAAGAAAGAGCGTATTTGCGAACACTACCAGCACATATAAAAGTAGAGTTTCAACTAAATAAAGATAAATTGAATTTGCTACTGGTTCACGGAAGTCCGAGAAAAATAAACGAATATTTATTTGAAGACCGAGAGGAGAAAAGTATGCTTCGTATTATGGAACAAGCAGATGCAGACATTCTGTGTTTTGGACATACACACAAACCATATCACAGAGTATTGAATTCGGGAATTGATGGACAAAATCATTTCAGACACGCCATCAATATTGGTTCGGTAGGCAAACCAAAAGACAGTGATGTAAGAGGTTGTTATGTAGTGCTTACCATTAATGAGAACAGCTCTGTGTTGGATAGAGACAGTGTAAAAGTTGAATTTATTCGATTTGAATACGATATTGAAAAAGCTGCAAGAGCAGTTGAAGATAGTCCGCTACCCAACGAATTTGCAGAAAATTTAAGACGTGGTTACTAATCAATTAAAAAAAGGAAATGAAAATTCCAAAGGATTTATACTTTTCCGAAGAGCATACTTGGCTGCCTATAGAAAATAACATTGGAACGATTGATATTACAGAGTTTGCCCAAAGTAATATAGGTGAAATCGTGTATGCGGATGTGTCGAATATTGGCTATTATTTTAAGCAGGACGAAAATGTTTGGTTCCATTGAAGCTGTTAAAACCGTTAGTGATTTATTTCTACCTATGTCGGGTAAAGTGATAGAAACCAATAGACTAATTTTAAAAGATCCAACATGGGTAAACAGAAAACCATTTGAAAATGGTCGGTTGGTAAAAATAGAAAACAAACTAGAAATTGTGAGCTTACTAAAAGCAGAAGAAAACGCTAACACTATAAACAATTAGAAGATGCAAGTAAAATTAAAATTCCTTGACCGTTACCTCACCTTATGGATATTCCTTGCCATGGCTTTAGGGGTGGGGTTGGGTTTTTTCTTTCCCAATATCTCTACTTTAACTAGTAGCTTATCCGTAGGCACAACCAATATTCCAATAGCAATTGGTTTAATACTGATGATGTATCCTCCATTAGCAAAAGTGGACTATTCACTTCTGCCCAAAGCGTTTAAGGATAAAAAAGTAATCGGCATATCGTTAATGCTGAATTGGATTATCGGTACAGTATTGATGTTCGGATTAGCTGTTCTGTTTTTACGGAACGAACCTGATTATATGACAGGATTGATATTGATAGCCCTGGCCAGGTGTATAGCAATGGTCATCGTTTGGAGTGACCTAGCCAAAGCCAACCGGGAATATACCGCTATGTTAGTGGCATTGAATAGCATCTTTCAGATAATTTCTTACAGCTTTTTAGTCTGGTTATTCATCAACATACTACCTGCAAAATTTGGCTTAGCCAATTTCAATGTAAGCGTGTCGATGAGTGCGGTAACAGAAAGCGTATTGATATACTTGGGTATTCCTTTTCTGGCAGGCTTTTTAAGTCGTTATATATTGGTAAAATCTAAAGGTATAGAATGGTATAACAGAATATTTGTGCCAAAAATATCACCCATTACATTGTATGCTTTACTGTTTACCATCGTATTAATGTTCAGTTTGAAGGGCGACAAAATAGTAGAACTACCAATGGATGCAGTGAAAGTGGCCATACCATTAATCATATATTTCGTGCTAATGTTTTTTGTAAGCTTCTTTATCAATAAATCTTTGAAAGTACCTTACGATAAAAACGCTTCTATCGCATTTACTGCTACAGGAAACAATTTTGAATTGGCAATCGCTGTTGCAATATCAGTTTTCGGTATTCATTCGCCGCAGGCATTTGTAGGTGTGATTGGACCATTGGTAGAAGTGCCGGTATTAATATTGCTGGTAAAGGCAAGTTTATGGTTAAAGAAAAAGTATTATAGCTAATTTTATAGGGATAAACTGCATATGTTAGATAAATTGAAAAACTCTATCTCCATAAAAAACAAAATTGAAGCGTCAACATTACTAAAAGTTGCCCCATTCCGTAAAGAAATTCGCAAGACCGAGCCTCACAAACATAACAGCTATTTAGAAATAATTTATTTAAGGGAAGGAAGCGGCAATATAAGGAAAGTTATAAAGAAATTTATAAACAGAAATTAGAACAAATAGGTTTGTAATGATAATTATCCTTCCCAGATGCTTTTTGTCTAACATGAATGATGTCATCATTTGATTTTTCTTTTCTATTTCGTTGCTTCAAATAACTACTATTATGTTTGTTAGCTTCTTCAGCATTTTTTTATCTTGAGATGGATTATATTCTAACTGACTCAGCCGCCTCAAATCTTCTAGCAAAAGCTTCGAGTTTTGTACCAGTAATTTCTAGTAGTTGAAGAACAGCGTTTGATTACCCCTAACTGAGAAAATAGGGCTGAATCTAGATTTTACGTTATATAAACTAGGCAGTCAGCCTTATTTTTTAGTATATAATCAACTTTATTATTTTACACCCGAAAGCTAATAAACACTTATTTCATAGGACGGATATATACAAGCAGGTTGGAATTAGCTCAAACCTGCTTGTACTATTATTTATCTTTTATTTTGAAAATCTGAAATTAGCAAAATAATATACCATATCTACAGTAGGAGCAAATGTCAGACTTGGTTCGCCACCAATATTTATAGCAATAACTCTATTGTGAGTATTCACTCTAGACTGCAAATCAACAGTTACATCTGTCCATTGCTGTAATTGATTATCTGGTATTCTATAATCATTTGCATTAAATGAAGAACCCTCCTGGCCAAATGTACTTTCTGATGAAAATGCCCAAAGGTAATTCATTATCCTTGGCCAAAGTCTTTGATAGGGCTCATAGGTGCCGCTAATAACAGATTTAGCCGGCATGTAAACTTTGAATTTAAGGTATCTGTACTCTGGAATATTAAATCTGTATTCCTTTGGGATTACAAATACAAATGTTCCATTTTTACCTCTCATAGTTGCTTTAAAAACATTTTGTAAGGTGATTCCAGCAGGAGCTGCAGGTGGAGATGTAGCAGGGATTTGTAGATCCAATGCCCAGGCTGTCGCATCTTGTATTTTTCCGTCTAAGAAGAAATCCATAGGAATTAAGGACTCATTTGGGGTGGTCACATATTCAATGACACCTGAGTTTTCAAAGGGCTTCAATAGATGATCAATACCTAATGAATTCGGTATATATTTTATCTTTTTAATGATACCTAATCTCAGCAGGTCTACCATAGTTTGTGCATTGGCATCTGTAATAGGAGATACCTTACGAATGAATGGTAAATAGCTTCCCCCACCTATGGTTTTGACTACACCATTTCTATTGTAATCTAATGTTTTGAGTTGGAATAAATTGCCCCCAGTTAAATCCAATTCTTCAACATTCGCAAAGTAAAATAAATCTTGTAATGTATTGGTATGTACTGGATAGGTTAGCTTTTCGTAACTAGCCACAGCATCTGCTGTGAATGTAGTAATACCATTTGCTTCAAGTATTTCTCGCTCAGCAGGATTAAATGTACTAGATCCCGTTGGCATATTTATAGCTAATGGTGTATTTAACTCTACAGAATCCAATATTGGTACGCCATTGACCTTTGGTACAACATTGTATTTAAGAAGGAGGTTGAATGGCTGTCCAGCATTTAAGTTCGCTGCAAATATTCGAGGATTATTCGTTTGTTTTCCTGTTATCTTCGTACCATTCTTGTCTGTGTATTGGTATTCTAAGCTTTTATAGTTTAGCAGAATATTGGTTAGTGAAGTAGGCCAATCTAATACAGCTGCACTAGGAGAGGTTAATACACGAGGAGAAGAGACTACCAGATTATCCACATCGGCTTGTGTATATGGTATTACAGCAATCACTTGTGGTACTGATTTGTTATCAAACTCATCAATTGTATATACTCGAATTCTGTAAAGTTTAGATTGTTTAAGATTTGTGACATTGACCCATGAGACTAAGGAGTCTATCACAATCTTTTCACTATCGTATTCAATAATAGTTTTTTTTGATTTACCCATTGATATTTGACTCGAAGGAATGCGACCTACTTTCATCAAATCTATTTCTACACGCTCAAATCCTACTTTACTTACAATAGTGTCGTATTTTGCAGGGTATACCACTTCGTTAGAATAGGGTTGTACATTGTCATACATTCCCTTACAAGAATATATCATTGCTAATACCCATATTAAAAATAGGTATTTGCTGTTTCTTTTAATAACTTTCATATTTCAAGATTAGTTACTTTTTCTACCATAAAGAGTAATCTCCGAAAGACAATTGGCATCTTCCAGGGTATAGTTTCCATTAAAACTTTTGACAGCTTCATATCTAAACCAGCGTGTTTTCTTTGTGTAGGCCGGTTCATCAGGATACATATATGCCATATCACCCGCTTCACCTTTTTTCACAAACTCTAATTCACTCAATCCTAAAGGAACTTCTATTTTGCTTTGAGAAACAAATTCCCAAGAATTAGTGGCATCATCCCAGATGTACATATTATACACACCAACATTTTCATCTCTATAGTATTGGCCTCGTGATATATTAGCTAAGCCACCGGAGTGACGCTGTACAGTGACTATGCGGCTAAGTTCGTAATATCCACCTAAGTCGATTATAAAATTCCAAGGCATATTCCCATCAGCTGAACGCCCCGTCTTTCCACGTCCACTGGTATGCATAAAATTCAAATTATCACCTCTATCAATGATATCATCAATTACGTATCTATTTCTACCCTCTAGACCATTACCGAATACCATAGGAACTCCGCCAACTGAATCGTTTGGGTTGGGTAAAATCCATGATTGTTTTGGGATTTTAATATCTTCATACAGTGATATTTGTCCTTTGGATATAGGTTCTGTGATATTACCATATATGTCTTCTACTCTGATTTTTACGTCCACTTTTTCCGAGGGAGAAAGTACAAGGTCATTGATAAAGCGTCTATCCTTTTCAAGATTTGACGAAAAAACAGAAGTTATAGATCTAGTTTCCCCATTTTGATTGAAGGAGAAATCAACATATACATTGATGTTTTGCTTTAATTCATTTGACCAATCTATAAAGAAAGAGCTAAATCCTGGTTTTACCACCATCGAGTTTGCTACTCTACTAAATGCAGGTTCTAAAGGTCTAACTTTTACATTTAATGGTTCTGATTTATTACCTGCTCTATCTACAGCATACAATTGAATAGTATATTCTTCGGTGTCTGGTAAACCGTATACGTCCAAAGAGTCCACAAAGTAAGAAGCTGCGAAAGTGAATTTTTTACCATTTTTATTCGTGTAAATAGCCTCCACACTCATCAAATCCTCATCGTCTGGAAATGAATAGAAAAATCTAGCCCCACCGTATAATGCCTCATAGCTTTTTAAAGTGATTTTTCCTGGAGCTTGGGTGTCATCACTATTGGGTTTGAATCTATCTTTCTCTTTACAAGCGGATATAATGCATAAACTTACCAGACAGTAAATGAATCCTAAATATATTGTTTTCATAATAATTGCAATTTAAAATCTTCAAATAATTACCATCCTGGGTTCTGAATCAATTGTCCATTGGTATTCATCTCATTAAGACTAATAGGCCATAAACAGTCTGTGATAGTAAATCTTCGCTGTTGTTTTACCTCTAATACAAAGAAAGTGTTACCTGTTGTCCCTGTGTGGGTCCATCCCCATACCGGTGATGAGAAGGCAGAAGTCGCTCTTTTGTGACGCCACATATCCCAAAAATGAATACCTTCAAACGCAAATTCAATCGCGCGTTCTTGAAGTATTATATCCCTTAGCCCTTCTTTGGTTTTGTGTTTATTTACTGTTTTTGCTAGTGTAGGATCAGCCCAAACAACTTCTATTTTAGGTACACCAGCACGTTCTCTTACTTTGTTGATTTCATCGTAAACAGATTGTGAAGGTCCAAGATGTTCGTTCATCGCTTCTGCTTTCATCAAATATAAATCTGCCATACGTACTATTGGGTATGGAAATTTTATAGTACGTTGCCAAGCGTTGGATTGCGATTCAGGATGTATCATTTTTTGAGTACCAATACCTGTTGCTAAAAAGTCGGTAGTATGTTGAGAGGAATTATACCCTCCATGTGAGTTACCGTACATCATGGTGTTAATGCGTACGGCATGTGCTCTCCAATAGCCGGCGGTAATACCCAAATTTGCATAGAATCTAGGTTCTCTATTCATGTAAAGCTTAATGGTCTCCGCTCCTGGTTGCATATAGCCATTCCAATGCGTGTATGCTGGATCTGCAGCGCCAGGGGTTCTGATGATCTCATGTCTATTATTATAATCATAAGTAAGATCCTCTTCAATTGGTAAACCATTTTCAGTATAATAGCGTTCGGCCATTGCATAGGTAGCTGCCATCCATTGCCAAGAGTAGGCCGCTGTATTTACTACCCCGTCGCCATAGCCTTCTGGTAATCTGATGTTTGTCGAGTGTGCTAGCTCACCTTGGTTATAGTAGTCAAGATTAGAATTTCCCCATACTAATTCTTTGTTCCAAGGATCTACAATTAGCATACGCAAATCATACAACTTTTTCATTCTTTCTGTGTTCTCTTGAAAGGCTGGTCTATCGTATATGAAAGGCTCTTTTTCGAATTTATATAATCCTAATCCATTTGCTTCCGCTGTAGCAATTGCATCATTTATTGCTACTAATGCTTCTTGCCATTTTTCGTTATTCGCTTGCATTGGGAAAAATGGTTGACCATCTCTATCCATAAAGTCACCGAAATACTCTTGGTTCCCGTTGAAAAATGGACTTGCTCTAAAAAATAGGACCCGCGCTTTAATTGCTTTTGCTGCTACCTGATCAATTTGACCCAGGTTGTTCGAAGTCGCTCTCTCATTCAATTTTGGAATCGCTTGATTCATTAAATCCAAGATATAAGTAAAGCATTCTTCAACTTTTTTTCTAGGTAAGAATAACTCTTCTTTGGTAGATTCAGGCGAGGCTGTAGTTTCGGGAATAACAATGGGGCCATATTGCTGCACAAGTAAAAATGCGAAATATGCTTTTAAGAACATCACTTGTGCTTTCCAATCGGCAATCTCCATTTCCGACATGTCTTTTACTTTGTCAATGTTTGCTAAAAATACATCCGCTTGGCGAATAGCTATATATAATGGTTTTCCACCTTCAGATCCAGACCAGAAGCCCAATTGCGGGTTTGTCTGAGACTGTAAACCACGCATAATACGTATAGCTCTAAGATTGCTGGTTGTATTGTTCAAATCCAATCTACCTACGTATTCATCGCCTAATGTCCATGTGGTTACGTGGGTTCTCTCGTCGTTAGGCAAATAACTGTATACTTTAGCTAGTGCGTTGTATGCGTCTTCTTTAAGTGTGAATATATCTTCTAACTTTAAGGTGTTATCCGGAACTACATCTAGATACTTCGTACAAGAACCCAGACTTATGGCAGTTGCTACTACTAAATATTTTAATGATTTCATTTTCTTAGTTCTTTAAATTAATACACTAACTGAATCCCAATGTTAAATCTCTTGTTTGGAGGATATCCCAATCCATTTCTTCCCATCTCTGGGTCCCAAAGTTTGAATGGACTAGTCACAAATAAATTTTCACCACTGAAATAGATTCGGCTGCCTTTATTAATTCCAAAACGCTTTAAACTTTTAGGGCTGTATCCAATCTCTACAGATTTTAAGCGCAAGAAAGATCCATCACGCATCCACCATGATGATTGTTGTAGATTATTGTTGACAGGTTCGGTAGATAACCTAGGCCAAAAGGCATGAATATTTGGATTTGTTTCACTCCAATAATCTTCCGCAATGATGGCCAAGGCATTTCTTCTGTTAGCAAATGGAGCAATACCATAAGCTCCTGAGGAAAGGTTAGATTCTGCCGAGGAATTGATAAAGAAAGATACATTGGCATTACCCTGTAAGAAAAAGGATAAGTCCACGGACTTGTATCCCATCGACATACCAAAACCATATTGTATTTCTGGTACTGTAGGGAAGCCCATAGCGATGCGGTCATTACTGTTGATGATTCCATCTCCGTTTATGTCTTTGTATTTGATATCTCCAGCCATATATTCGCCGAAATCTTGTTTTGGAGAGTTTTGTATTTCTTCCTCATCTACAAACAAGCGCTCAGCGAGTAAGCCCCATTGTTGGTTGATGTTTTGTCCTCTTCTTTTTAAATATGAATCGGGGTAATCTCTTTCATCCAATTCGTCTAATTTGTTAACAGCATATGTAAAATTTGCGCGTCCTGATAACCAAAAGTCTTGATTTATGTTTTTCATATAGTCCAATGAACCATCGAAACCTTGCGAGCTTACCTGTCCAACATTTCCACTTACACTAGCTTCAAGACCTGCTGAGGCTGGGAAGTTTTCACGATTCATGTATATCTTGCTACGCACATCTCTGAAGAAATCAGCTGTAAATTTTAGGGATTCATTCATGAAATTAATTTCTGCTCCTAGATTCCATTTTTCGGATTGCTCCCAAGTAATGTCAGGGTTAGCATATCTGTTTACAGAATACCCATCATAAGCGTTCATGAATGAGGTTCCCCAGCGATATGCCCCACCACCCATAGCGATATCAGAAAGGTAAAAGAAACGACCGGATCTACTGGATATAGCATCGTTACCTACTAAACCCCAAGTACCACGCAGTTTCAAGGAGCTAACGATAGGTTTTAATGGTTCAAAAAAACTTTCGTTGGACATCAACCAACTTACCCCAAATGAAGGAAAAAATCCATAACGCTTTTCGCCAGTAAATTTCTCTGATCCATTGTAGCCATAACTCGCCTCAGCGAAATATTTATTATCATAATCGTAGGTTAGACGACCTGAATTACCCATGTTTTTTTCGGGTAATGTTTCGTAAATCGAAGTACTATTGCCCGCGGTCAATAGTTTTTCTTCCATCATACCAACAGTCATAGCACCAATATTGTGCAAACCAAATGAGCGATTCCAATTTAATCTGGCTTCGAAATAATAATGTCCATTGGCATCACGTCCTGGAATTACGTTTCCAAGGTATGATTGCCCCGAAGTAGGGTTGAGTGGGTACAGTTTGAACTCACCGGTGATTTGATTGTAGCTTTCTAAATCATAATAGAAAGGATTGTATGTTCGGCGACTAGAGTATTTTCCCCAAGTACTTACCGAGGCTTTTCCCTGAATCTTTAGCCCTTCTGTAAGGAAACCTAAGTCTTGGGATAATGTTGCTTGTGCGATGATGCTACTTTCATTGCGGTCTTCAAATCCCCTTACCATCTCCGCATATGGATTTGATTTTAGTGAACCGGTAACAAATGAATTTCCGAATAGAACATGCTCTGTAAATTCATTCGCAGCATCAGGCTTGTATACAGCAGGAAAATCTACTGGGTTACTATTCATTGTCATACGGAAAATATTGGAGGCAGATTCATATGGACCAGTATAACGCTCAAATCTACCTTGAATACGGGTGTCTAAGGTGGTTGTTTTCGTTAATTTAAAAATAACATTAGACCGTATAAATAATCGATTGATATCAATATTGTTATTGAAGTTGTTTCGATTATCAACTTTCAAAAGCCCTGTTTCTTTATCAAATCCTGTTGATACATAATATGTTGCAACTTGGCCGCCTCCGGACAAATTCACATTTGCCTTAGTATTGGTAGTAGACTTATTGAATAATGTATTGTACCAATTAATATTTGGGTAGATCATAGCATCTTCCCCATTTTGGGTAGATTGGATTTTTTGTTCGGAATAGTATGATCCTAAAATAGGTTGGCGGGTCAATTGTGCTTGATTGTACAATCGCATATAGGTAACCCCGTCTATCATATCAATCATTTTGGTCGGCATGGCAGTATTTACATCCACACGCGCGTTCATGGATACGGGGCCTTCTCGTCCAGATTTCGTAGTCACCATGATAATACCGTTCGCACCGCGAGCACCATACAATACAGTTGCTGAAGCATCTTTTAATATCGAGAAGCTTTCTATATCATCTGGTTGCAATCTGGCGAGGTTGTCTGTGGTAGCTTCGAATCCATCAATTAAGATTAATGGAGAGGTTTGATAACCAAATGTTGTCACACCACGAATAAAAAACTGCGCATTGTCCGCTCCGGGTTCCCCAGATGTTTGGTAGGAAATGACACCAGGAATTCTACCTGCAAATGATCCCGTTAAGTTGGATGCTGGGATTTTTAAATCTGAAGCTTTGACCGTCGTAATAGCGCCCACTACACTAGATTTTTTTTGTGTACCGAATGCGACCACTGTTACCTCATCAATGGTACTGCCGTCCTCGTACAGCAAAATTTCAAGAATGTTTTTTTGATCGACGGCAATACTCAGTGTTTTCATTCCCACATACGTAAAGGTAAGGCTATCACCCACGTTAGCAGTTAATTGAAATTCACCATTTGCATTGGTCTGAGTTGAAGTTATTTTATTCTTCAGAACACTAACACCTCCGATTGCATCCCCATTTGAGCCGTTTTTAACAACACCTGTAATTTGCTTTTGGGAAAATGCGAAAATAGGAATAGCTAGTAAGAATAAAAGACTCAACAGTTTTTGTTGAACTTTTTTCATAAAATAGAATTTAATTGGCTAAATCGATTAATTTTATAATAAATCTACAGATAGAATTTAAAAAAAACAAGAATTAAAACGTGAAACTATCGAATCAAAATTTTATAAAACGGAGCGTAAAACCCACAGGTGTTTAGCCTGTGGGATGTATGCGACTAACCCTGATTGAGAATATACTCACGAATAGTATCAGGAGATGCTTCACCTATTGAACAAACAAAATAACTATCAGAGCAGAAAGTATGTTCTTTCCAAAAATGTTTAAATAAGATTGACCTGTGTGGTGAACGCCAAATGTAATAAGTAGATTCTTGTTTTAACTTGCGAACAATAGAAGTAATTGAAACACGAGGGATATAACGAATAAGAAAATGGATGTGTTCTAAATCAGATTCAAACACTTCAATTTCAAAATCTGAATTAGAAGTAATGTTTAAGAGAAAAGAACGCATATCATCTTTTAACTGACCGACAAGTAACTTTTTACGATACTTGCAAACGAAGATTAAATGACACTTTAAGTAGTGTTTTAAAATAACTATTAAAGTCTAAAAAATTTGCCACTGTAGGAGTTATAGTGATATGGCACCGAATTTTGTAAAACTTAGGGATCCTATACTGATGAAATTAAAAAGGAGGGGGTATAATGTTTTACGCTCTACCAGTCCTCTTAGCAGTGAGAACCCAACTTGGTTCCGGATAAAATTGATTTACAAAAGTTTTTGGATTTGGATAGTTCAGCTTTAGCTGAATTATCAGTTCCTCTATATGAAATTCATTTTTTAGTAATAGATGATGCTTTAAATAATATTCGCAATGAAGATCTTTTTGTAGATGTTCTTTTAGAATAGTAAGAGCCTATTTAGTTAATAAGAGTTGCATTGTCAATATCAATTTAGACCTTTTACGCATTTAGCTCTTAATTTTTGTTTGTTTTTGAATTATAATCGAAATTGTAATAATAGATGATATTCAAAAAAAATGAGTATCTAGGTTTTTACGTGGGTTATTGATATAAATCCCTAAATTCGAGGTAAACAAAGTTGAACTAACTACAATCTAACAAAAACTATGAAACAAAGAACCATACGCAGGGGTAAAGCTTGGGTTTACTCAGGGGCATTAATTTTGGGTATTTTCTCATTTGAAAATGCTTTAGCACAAAGAGGTCAAAGACCTGCTCAAACATTAGATCCAATTGTTACAAAAATTGTGGAAGAAGTAAATAAAAATTCCCAATTGGAAGGATTAGCATTTGAGCTGCTTGATGTTGTTGGCCCTCGTTTAGTAGGTACTGCGGGTATGACTAATGCAAATAACTGGGCAGTAAAAAAGTTTGAAAGTTGGGGAATTCCAGCCAAGAATCAACAGTTTGGAGAATGGGAAGGTTGGGAGCGTGGGGTTTCACATATTGACATGGTGTATCCACGAATTAAAACTTTAGCCGGAACGCAGCTAGCATGGAGTCCAAGTACAAAAGGGAAGACTATCGAAGGGGAGGTTATTGCTCTACCGGAGATAAAGGACTCTTTAGATTTCCAGCGCTGGTTACCCAGTGTAAAAGGTAAATATGTAATGATTTCTATGCCTCAACCAACGGGTCGACCTGATCATGATTGGGAGAAATATGGTACTAAAGAATCAATTGCAAAGATGAATAAAGAGCGAGATTCTCTTTCTATAGTTTGGGCCAATAAGATTAGAGCAACAGGTTATAATGTAAATTCTATTCCTGGGATATTAGAAAATGCTGGAGCCGTAGGAATACTTACTAGTAATTGGTCAAAAGAATTCGGAGCAAATAAGATCTTTGGGGCACGTTCAAAAAAAGTTCCGACTTTAGATATTTCCCTTGAAGATTATGGGATATTATATCGTCTTGCTCAAGGAGGCATCAAACCTAAAATTGCAGTAAATACATCTTCTAAATCATTAGGACCTGTACCTTCGTTCAATACCATAGCTGAAATTAAGGGAACAGAAAAACCCGATGAATATGTTATTCTTTCTGCGCATTTGGATTCTTGGGAGGGAGGATCTGGCGCTACCGATAATGGTACAGGCACGCTGGCAATGATGGAAGCAGCACGCGTATTAAAGCAGATTCTACCAAATCCCAAACGTACAATTTTAATAGGGCTCTGGGGAAGTGAGGAGCAAGGTTTAAATGGTTCTCGATCATTTGTTCTAGATAATCCTGAAATTGTAGAAAAAACGCAAGCCGTATTTAACTTAGATAATGGAACAGGCCGTGTGGAGACAATCAATGGATCTGGATTTGTGCACGCATATGATTATGTAGGTAGATGGTTAAGTGCGGTTCCTCAGCAAATTACCAAAGACATAAAAACAGAATTCCCTGGTTCTCCAGGCGGCGGAGGCTCCGATCATGCTTCTTTTGTCGCTGCTGGCGTCCCAGCATTTATGCTCAGCTCACTATCCTGGGGATATTTCACCAGCACATGGCACACTAATTTAGATACTTACGACAAGTTAGTATTTGATGATTTGAAATGGAATGTGATCATTGCTGCAACTATGGCTTATAAAGCATCAGAGGAACCTGAGCTTGTAAATAGAGAAAGACGAGTGATGCCGGCGGGTCCTAATGGCACCCCTCAGCCTTGGCCAGCTATTAGACAGCCTCGCAGAACAGGTGTAGGATATTAATAGATTTTTGAATGATAAAAAAGTGGAGTAAATATATATTGTACTCCACTTTTTTTTGCCCAACTATCTTAAGAGTATTTCATCTAGATGGATATCTGTAAGAATCACTTGGTGTGCTATTATTCATTTGCGCGTGATAATCCTTAACAGTGGTTTGCTTATCTACATTTTCTTTGTTTTCCAAAATTAGTTTAGCAAGCGTTTCATTGTAGTTTTTTGTTAATCCCTCAGACTGATCATGCCGGTTATCCCTTAAGTTTTTTAGCTCTCTGAAAATAAGATAGGACAGTCCTCCATCTATTAATACTGAAAGAATTAATCTTTTTCGATCTGAGAGGATTCCCTGACTATCGGTAGCTGAATGTTGGAGCCTTGTGCCATCTTGTAATTCAATAAGCTTTCCTTTTCTAAAATCTTCTTGTTGTTGAGAGGACAAGGGTATGCCGTTTACTTCAATAATTTGGGGTAGCCGGCTTGGGTCATAGGAAACAAAATCTTTGGTCTGTTTGTCGTATTCGATGTTTATTGGAATGATTTGATCATCTCTGGTTTTATGTATTTTACTCATTACGTTCACTTCTCCAGAGATAAGGGCCTCGGTTTCCTCGTTGGTTAGTAAAGGGTGCTTTTGAGGCTTATTATAAATAGGGTGTATCTGGAGAGTAATGTTGTCTTTTTCATCGCGATATAAAGAAAGTTTTGCATCAAGTTTATCTATTTCAATGCCCTCGATCTGAATTTCTTTTAGACTGACCATATCAGTTCTTCGACCTGAGAGTAGTGACTCAATATCCTGAGGTCTTAATTTTAAGTCACCATCTTTATAAAGACCTAATTTTTCTAATTCCTGTAGAGGAAGGATTTCCATTTTACTTTTTGAGTTTTCCATGATTTTAAGGTTTGAGCGATGTTATCGTTTAATTGATATAATGTTAGTGTGTTCTTCTTTTGGCGATATGTGTTCTGAGTTTTGGTTAATATTAATGGGTATTACCTTGGTAGGTGATTTAGCAGAGATTAATGAATTATACAATACATCGGATTTAGAAAGAATGAAGTTATTTCCCGTTGAGAGATCCTCTACTTTAAAGCGACCTCTTTTAAGCAAACTATGGATTTTATAAGAAGAATTATTGTATTGAATTACATCTCCCATATTTAAGGTTGAATCCAATTTTCTATCCATAGCTTTAGCATTCTCATTTGCATGTCTTGATGAATTGATTTCTCTTTTAATGTCGAATGCCATTATATAGTTTAATATCTTTTCAGCATCAGCTGCTGCAGCGTGTATTTCATAAGGCTTATCTTTTAGGAGTTGAATCCAGCTCTCCACATAGGCTACATGTTGGGAAGGATCATGTCCTATTTTTAGTTCATGCCCTATTAACATCGAAGCTATTTCCGACCTTAATTCTTCGCGGGCATATGCACTTGTTCCATACTTGTTTATTATATCTCTATTAAGACGGTCCTTGTGTGATGTCCAGTGACTCATTTCATGTAGGATGGTGGCGTAATATTTATCCGCCGAATCAAACTGATTACGTTTAGGCATTATAATCTTATCGGTTGCTGAATTATAATAGGCTCTGTTTTCATTCGTATGAGATATATCAGCTTTGGACTCCTTTATAAGATTTTCAACCCTTTGCAAGCCTTCCCAGTTTGAACTTTTTATTTCTCTAATTTTCAATGGCTCGATACCATTTACTTGCTCAGCATTAAAAACCCATGCAGTGGTAATAATGGGTGTTTTAAGTTTTTGAAGCTCTTTGGAAGGTTTTCCATCTTGGGGGTTAATAATTCTGCCCTGCTCATCTCGGGGAGTTAAATAATCATGAGTTTTTACATATTGGATAAGCGTAGCTTTTTCTCCCTTTTTTATACTGTATCCTTTTGATTCTGCCTGTTTGAATGTTAACCATCGGGGATCATTTCTTTCGGCACTTAATAGGGATAATATGTTTATTCCTTTATAACGATTACCGGTGATAGCATTATAGGGGAGAATAAAAGATGCCCCATTACTATTCCAGGGCAGTTGCCAAGGTGCAGTTCCTTCTTCCAGCTTTTTAATGATCGTATTTGCTACTATTTCGTGTAGTGCTTTTGAATTTTTATTGCTCATCTTCGCCTCCTTCCATTAATTCAAATTCATTGAAATTATCGCAATATTCAACTCCATAGAGTAAAGCTTCTTCAGGGGTGAGTTCAACACTCTTGAGCGAGGCTAGTAAGGTTAGTTTTTCCAGTAGGCTTTTATAATGTTTATCCATGTTATTGGGTTTTTAAACGTGTTTTAATTGTGATTTTGTAGGGCTTTTAGAAATTTAAGGGGGTTGATAAAATAACCATTGATTTTTATAGCTAGGTGCAAATGTTCACCTGTTGCCAGGCCCGTATTTCCTGTAATACCTATATTCTCCCCAGCAGATACCATATCCTCAGCCATGACGTAGATGCGGCTTAGATGGGCATACCAAATTTCCAGAGCACCATGTTTGATGGCTATAAAATTGCCCAATTGTCTATTATAGCCAGCCTGCAATACCTGTCCATCTAGTATACTTTTTATAGTATCAGATTTAGATTTAAGATCTATACCACTATGGAATTTCTGTACACCAAGAATAGGATGAATACGTTTACCATAGGGGGAGGTTACGATGAGCTTAGGCAAAGGACTGCTGATTTTGAGCTGCTGTGCAAAATGAATTTTAGGTAGAAGTACAACAGATAGCCAAAAAGCGAGCAGTAAGGATTTAATACCTCTGCCGCAAAGGCAGAAATTTAATAATAAGTATATCATATTCTTTGAGTTTTTGTTTAAAGAGAATTCAAGAGATTAATTTGGGATAATCTGATCTACCATTTGGTTAACCTGCTGAATAATTTGGGAATAGTTCTCTAGCAGTATTTCTTCTTGCTTACCTCCAAAGTCATAGTAGGAAGGCATCTCTTTATAATTTGATTCCTCCACTTGCAGTTCAGTCATGTTTAGGTTTATTCTACAATTGATTGCTGTGGTTTGAAATGCCCCTGTAAATTTCTCTATTTTATCACGAGCAAGTATTCCTACCACTTCGCCCGCCGAGAGGGAAGCGATTTTTCCAGCTGGTATGAGCGAATCAAGTTTTTCATTTACCGAAATAGAAGTTTTGGATCTATCAATGCTTAAACTTTCACCTTGTTGCTTTACTTTTCCAAAAAGTTTCTCTAACCATTCCAATGTGTCTTTGCTACGCACCGCCCCGGATATAATATTCCCCATTATAGACATTATGGTGTCTGCAGCCTCTTTTCCATATTGCTGGCGAAGCATTGGGAGCTCTTGAATACCAAGCACTACGGCCGATAGATTGGACCTGGCTTGAGCGAGTAATACATCAATTTTATGGATGTATACACTTGGGGCTTCATCCACCACAAGGCCAACAGGAAGATTGCCCTTGGTATTGATAAGTTTGGTAACTCTGTTAAGGACAATGGATAGACAAGTTGAGTTTATACTCTGCGTGCTGGGGTCATTGGCCAGTACTAAAATGGAGGGACATTTTGGTGAAGAGATGTGAAGATCAAAATCATCCCCAGAAAAAACCCAAAATGTTTCCTTTGTAGCCATTCTGGAAATAAAAATCTTTAATGTTCCTACTTGTCCTTCTAATTGGTCGAAGGCTTTAGCTTTATATGCAGACATAAAGGGTGAAAGTAGTGAGGCAAGCTCACTATTACTGAACAGTACGGTGAAAATCTGATCATATGATAAATTTAAGAAAGCAAGTACATGCGGTAGGGAGGAGTATTTTCCTGCCTTATGCTTACTGAAAAAATATATACACGCCGCTAGAAAATTTATGGCAGACTGGGTAAAAAACTGATCGCTCCCAGCTGATTTATCGCCCTTCTTTAAGGCTTCCACTAGCGCTTCGGCAGTTTCTGAAGCATCAGCCAAGGTTTTTATATATTCACTTTTGAATGGGTTTACTCTACGGCTTTTATGAGGCTGATTAAGATTGATAACATGAAAATTATGATCATAACCCGCCCCAAGCATTTTAGAGTAATGATAATACGCTATTTTACCCAGATCTGGATATTTCAGATCATATAGGCACATGGTAAATGACTTATTTATCATCTGACGTATGATTGGCATTATCACACCAAAACTTTTTCCGCTACCTGGTACCCCGCAAACCAAAAGACCTCTAAATAAATTCTCCAGAGTGATATATCCTTGATTTACTTTTCTTTTATAATAAAAAAGCATAGGTATGTTGACCGAGTATGGGGAGATCGAAGCTTTTGTCTGCTGAGCAAAAGATTCCTGCTCGATATTCCAGCGGTCTTTTCCCAGGTTAGAATGGATAATTTTGGAGATGTTACTTAAAGCGACATGAAGAAGTAAGGTGCCGACTATACTGCATATAGCATAGATTATATCTATTGTTGGAAATCCAAAAAGGGAGCCTGTGCTATGAATTTTATAATATACCCAAATGGAAATGCTTAAGAGTAAGGTCCCGAAAATCAAAGGGTAAAGTATGTGTTTTTGAAGATTAAGGTCGACTTTCTTTTTTGATAAAGTTCCTATTGCAACTAAGGCTACAAGGCTAAGAGTAAATAATTTACTTGTAATTGGACTGGAATAAATGGGTAAGCTTAGAATTTTGTATGTAAGATTTATAACCAGTACATACTGGGGGGCAAGAAATTCTTTAGCAAATATAAACAAGTATATTTCCAGCAAAACAGAAAGATAAATTGCAAATTGAAGTAACCTATATAGACTTTTTTGTTCTTTAGTTTCTTCCATAATTTCTTTTATCTAGGATTGTAATATTATAAGAGCTGGATATACTTTATATGGTTTGGGCATTTAATATGTCTTTAAAATCGACCTTTACATCAATCATACGCCCGGAAATCTGCTTTTCGCTGAGGCTGATTTTAAGCACCTTGTTATTTGGAAAAATAACTTTTTTAATGACATAGATATTTCTTTGTTTGGATTTTATACTGCTGATTTCCTTGAATTTCCATATGGGTGTAATTTCGAGACTTTGAAAGTTGCTGGTTTTAAGTATTTTTTTATCCTCAATAAAAATTCTAAATTCATCTATGTCATAACTTAGTTTGGTGGCATTGGAGAAGCTGATATCCAAAAACATATAATCGCCTACTGAATAAATCTGATTTACAGAAACACTTATTCCAAAATCCTTCTTTTGTACTATGGGTTTGTAATTTCTTTTAGATAAGATATTTATTGAGATCTCTTTTTTATTCATCTCGGATAAAATATCACCAGAAGTATTTAAAGGCTGGCATAGCAAGGGATCGATTTCTATTAGTGATGGCAAATTTTCTTGAAATAAATCAAGATAACATAACCTGTACTGTGCAATAAAATCTTCTGCTACAATCGTTAGAGTACCTAATTCATTATCAGCAGGTTTTGTTCCTGTTGAATCATTTTGAAATTTTATTCGAAGCATATTTTCTAGCGGCAAATCTCCATGGACCTGATGAGTAGATATATCTACATATTTAATCGGTTGGGGCGAAAGAAAATGTACGGAGTTGTCCGAGTGGAGATATATTACAGGTAACTGCTGCATTAGTGTAAGTCCACTTGATGGTTTTTGACCGTATAGCTCAGTTAGAGATAGAAGGGATACTATTAGATAAAATATATATTTTATGTTTTTCATAGTGTTATAATTATGAGGGTGATAAATTTTATATAATGATTCGCGGTTAATAAATTTGGTTTGTGCTGGATAGAATTAAGGTGAGAACGAAATGGATTTTACCTTCCTGTATTCTTGGTGCTAGAGTCTATTAAATAGACATGTGTATTGTATTTTATTTTTGCTTTATTCTTTCTTATATGTTTATTGATGGCTGTGGTTGTCGATTGAAACATACGCTGAAGCGTGCTCATTAATAATTGCGCATTATTTTCTGCTTGTTGGTTGATATTAATTCCTTGCGCTGAGTTACTGCTAATCTCTCTGCCAAATTCTCTAAACTGAGATTCCGGGACATATAATCCAGCCTGTCCATCTTGGTCATATATTTCCAATTTTACAGGCAATATTTGGTCCTTATGCATTATTGAATATATTGTTAACTGGACTCTCTGAGCAGAAAACCCAGATACATTTGCATATAGAAAAGTACCTTTGTCAATTTTGTGTTCTGCTACTTTAAGATCTTCCACAAGACGTAGCCGGAGTCGCGAATCAGCATATGATGTTCTGTTTTCATCGATAATTGCCTTAATTAAGCTTATTTGCTCTCCGCTTTTTATGGTATTAAACACTTTTTCGTTGGTAATGAACTTTTGAACCTTTAGGCTGGCAGATTGTGCCTGCCCTGCTGGATTGGGTTGCTCTACAACTGCTTTATTTTCTTGCTCCATATATTGTGGATCATTGGCTTTAGCAAAACTATCGGCAAGGGCCATCTGCCTTCTAAAAAGATCTAAAGGATCTGTTTGTTTTATCTGATTATTTTCTATGGTAGCAGTACTGTTGTTATAAGTTAAATTATTAAGGATGTTCTGCAGCTCCATATCCTCTTTTTTTGTAGCGGATGTATTGCTTGGGTTGTAAGATAAATGTAGTGATGATAATGATTTTTCAATTGAATCTAATTTTTGCTTTTCCTTTTCATTATATAAATCATCAAACTTAAAATCCGCCTGCTGATCCTGCTGTATTTCACTTATTGCTGTATATCCATCTGCAGATTTGTATTGGTTTTTATAGGCCGCGAGCTTATCGGCAAGTTCACGTTTTTTTATTTCATCAGATACATCGGCAATACTTTCCTGCAAAGAGCCTGAATGCTCACCTTCAGTATTCTGCTTGAGCTGAAAGAAGTCGTTAAATACATAATAAAATATACATAAAAACGGAAGTGCAATTAAAGGGATAATATACCGTGGTTTTTTGAAATTAACTTTCATAATAATCTATTTGTGGGTTAGAGAATCGGGTATTTTAGGTTTGATGATGCTATTTTCAATTTGCTGCATTCTTTCAAAAACATATAATACCATCATACTATCTTGTTGAGTTAATGAATCTTTATTAACTATATTTTCTAGTATACTCTGCAGTTCCAGTATTTCTTTAGCTGCCCCTGCGGTGGAGGCTATGCTGCCAATTGAGGAGCTTACGCTGTTGATCATACTTGCTGAAGTTAGTGGAGTGTTCTGTTGTGGTATCTTAGGTAAATAAAAAAAGCATACTAAAGAGATTAGAATGCTTGTTATCATGAAAGAGTATATAGCTCTGGGGTAGTTAATGAGAATAGCTGATATTTTAATGCTTAAAATATTAATTTGATCGTCCCAGCGGTTATAGATCTCCTGCCAGAGCGTTGGTTTATCTACCTGGTTAGATGTTGTTTTTCTGAACATTGCTTATATCTTTATTTTCTATTGTTTTCCATTTCGTAATTAGCACGCCATGGCCATTGTTCTCGGTTCGTAGCTTCAAATCATGCAAGTAGCCCTCTGTGATAATTGTTCTAATCACTGTGGAGCTTCTTCTATCAATAGTTTGCTTACCGTAGTAACGGAAGTATTTTTTTTCTGGGTCTACATGTATAGAATCTGTTTGTATAGTTAGCACAGCGCTAGAGGATAATATAGAATTAAAGAATCCTTTTTCCCGTAAGTTGTTGTATTGTAATGCACCTGTTTCATCAATTAGATACATTGCTTTTTTCATTTGGTACTCTATGAATTTTTCATCGGGAGCAAGTGTGAAAAATAGCATGTGAAATAAATTCACATGGGTGCGGTATTCAAGAGGCCTATTAACGCTTAGATCAAGCTGATTTGCTTGGTAAGGCGTAGAATTCTGATCTAATATATATACTGATTTTCGTGCTTGGAGTATCTGCTTATAAGCCAGAATACTTACACCTAAAGAAATAATTATACAGACTATCATGCTGGAGATTGCAACCCAAGATGCTAATCTTATTTTGCTCTCAATATTTTTAATTATCATGCTCAAAGGATTTTGGAAGTTAAATTTTGGTTACTATTTTACTAGCAGCGCGTAATGCGGTAGAAGAATTTCTTGCCACTGTACTTACTGCTGAGGTAATACCACTTGTAGATACAATCCACGTACTGATGCTAGGCACTGTTAACATGGTTAGGCCCCCTATTAAAAACGAGATGATAACAATCCCGAAACTTAATATACCATTGGAGGCAAACCAGCCCATTTTCTCTAAGGTATTCTCTGCGTTGGACAGAAGCTGTTCATAGCGGGTAATTTCAGCTTCTAGGGCATATTGTTGAAATAAACCTGATATATGCATTACTAGGTAAGCAATCCCGGAGTAAAGGTTTACACTAACAAAGCGGGCTATCCAACTGGCAAAAGAATCTCTAAAAGCCGGCAATATACTTGTGGAAACTGAAAACGGTCCTAGTATGATTAGAATTGTAGAATAAATAATTTGAATCATAAAAATTATATAAACACAAATTCTTAAAACCCACAGAGCGAGCGTTTCTAGAGTATAGGTTAGTAGTAACTGTAAGTTCACCTGCATTCTGTTTTTAAGCTGCGTTACAGTATTCCAGACATTAGTAAATCCTTCTTTTACAGTGGAGGTGACAGACTCCCAAGCTTTAGCATACCATGAGTCGGCCTCTTTTTGAGCCACTTCGGTTTCTGCCTGAATAGTTGTTAGCTGGTCGGCAATTTTAATCATTAAATCTGCTCGCTTTATTCGTAATGCATTAATCTGCATTTGACCATTATCAAATAAGGACTCGGTTTTAGCAGCCACAATATCAGTAGGGTATGATATAACTTTGGTAAAGGCGCTCCACCAAATGATGACCATTACTAAAGCGAAAGGGCGCAAGAGAGGCATTATTTCTAGCTTCTTATCTCCAGCCATCATTTCATAGGATCGCATACCGAAGGATATTAGCATAAATATAGCTGCTAATGCTTGGGCATCAGCAATAAACACGTCAAAATGCGTCCACATGGTGTTTTTCATGCCTTGCAAGAAGTGCATCACACCTTGTTCGTAAAGGCCATCTCCCTGCAAAAAATTAAAAGTATCTTTAAAGGATTCTGGAACGTTTGAGCTTAATAAAATGAGGTTATTATCAAAATGACCTAGTAAATCAAAAGTATTCATAGCAGTAAGAGATTATTTGGCGTACGCGCGCGTTAAAATTTTGTTGGCTATTTCTATATCGGTCTGAGATTTGGGAATTTCTGGAAGTTTGAAACTTATGGAAGTATCACTCACCTGTATCTTTTTCTTGAGCATTAGGTATTTTGCCTGATACTGAACTTTTGCTTTCCAGTTATTCTCCAGCAAGCGGAATTCTTCTAGGATGCGGTGATAGCCTAGAATTCTGCTTCCTCTATCAAGATATGTTTCTCTTGTTGCCGAAAGTCTTTGCTGCAGACTTTTATACTCTTGTAAATACCAGTTAACAACCCCTTTGTCTAGTAAACTGTTTTTTAAGTCCGCAGGAAGATCTTTTAGTGGATCAGTTTGCTGCTGCAAAAGTGGAGCCAGCTCATTTTTATAATATATGTTCCAAAGTGGATCTATAGAAGTCGCTTGAGGGGCGTAGTTATATATTTGAGTAAGCGCTGTAGATGACAGTGTATCAGTATGAAGTTTATAATTATCTGTAGATTCCTTCATTGCCAATAGCATACCCATACGTAAAGTCTGTGGGCCACCAGCAGCTAGTGGACGTCTATCGGTTTTGGGATAATTGGGATGTAGACCCCATGTTATCCAGTATTGAGGATTTAAACTTAAAAAGCCTTTTTTCGGGGTAAATTTATTTTTATCCCATTGTTTAAATACCATTCTTTCTTGTTGATAAACAATATTCTTATCATTTATTTTTAATACACCCTGCCCTTTGAGCATTTGAGAGTATAATAATATGGGGAATAGTATTAGATATAATACTTTGGATTTTAGCATAATTTTAGATTTTGGGGTGATTTAATAGGGAGATAATAGGATTACTTTAGCAGGTAATAGTATCTGAGTATTTCATCTGCTTTTTGCTTATCCATATTTATGAAGCTCGCATAAGGATTTACGGATTTGATAATACCGTTTATTTTAGCCCAGTAGATAGCTCTGTGCATAGAAAACACTAATGCTCTTATTACTTTAAGCTCTAGCGTTATCTTATTAAGTAAATAATCTCGTTTTTGGTAATCCATAAGAATGTTTGCTCCTTCCTTTAATACGAACTCCGAGACCTCTAGAGCCAGTTTAACACTTCTGTCCTTAAAATTCTTGGAAGCTTGTTCGGCAAAAAGCAGGAGATAGGGCTCTTTTGATGCTTGCTGTAACAGCTCAGCGCTTTCTTTATAGATCTCTTCTACTAATCTAGCTATACCTATTACTTGAATAGAGGATTTCAAACTCTCATCAATATGGGTTAAAGACTGGTGAATTATATTTTTCACCAATACAACCGCGCTTAAATTTGTATTGATATTCTCTACCTGAGTATTTATTTGGCTTAATAGGGATTTATGATAACTTTCTGCTGATAAGCGTACGGCGGCATTTTCATTAATAACACGCAAGTGATTAGCATCATGAATTACCGTAACTCCACTTTGAGCCTCAAGTTTTTTTACGGCGGTGAGCAATAAAATAATCAAAATTGGTATTTTCATGGTGCGAGGATTTTTATTTTAGATAGGATACTTTCTACTATACGTTTATCTTGATTTACGAAATCAGAAAATGCCCCTTGCTCTTTAACCTTGTTAATCACACTGGAGTAATACATGGAATTGGCTAGCGTTCTGGATATGGTTAATATAATTCTCAGCTCAGTAATTACATGGGCATATAATATTCTCCGATCACTTTGCTTCATCTGATTTATTTCGCCCAGGCTAAGCATTAGTCCCAGAATATATTTTGCTAACTGTTGAGCTCTTGTAATTAGTTCGCTCTGAGCATTTAAAGCGAGTAGTATCTTGCTTGGGTCATCTTGCACATGCTGCAGTATTCTAGTCTGTTCCTGTATAATTTGGTCTACAAGCTCAGAGGATTCTAAAGAAGTGCTTAGGGTAAGTAGCACAGTTCCTAAAACCCCAAACCGCTGAGTAATCTCTCTATAGCGGCTTTTTAAAGAAGACGTTTGCTGACTGTTTACTTGCTGGTTTGTTGTGGTTATAGCCTGTGAGTTGCGAAGAGTTTGCTGTTTATCATACTCTTGTTTACTATGTTCTACCAGTTGATGTAGAAGTTCAACATTCAGTTGTGCTTTTAATGGATTTTTCAGACAAAGGCTAAAGGTGAAAATAAGCACAATAGTTTTCATTTCTTAACAAGTCTAGAGTTCCTAATTATATCATCGGCTATACTTTTGTCTATATTAATAAAAGTGCTATAAGGGTTTAAAGATTGTAGTATGCCACGTTGCTGTGCCCAAAACATGCTTCTTTGCATTCCGAATGCTATACCTCGAAGAATATTTAATTCTATACGTATAAAGTTTAACAGTTTGGCACGTTCTCCGGCATCTAGCAGATTATCTTTACCCCCTTTAAGAACAAAGGTTCCTACTTCTAAAGATAAATTAGTAGCCCTAGTTTTAAATTCCCGGGCTCCCTGTTCGGCAAAAAGAAGTAATATGGGGTTTGTTTTTGCAATTAGTAATGCCTTGTTTACATTTTCAACAATGTCTATAGATACTTCACTGATATCTTTTACCGCCAGTAGCGATCGCATCACGGCTGACACTTCTGTAAGTCCTCTATAAATTTGATTTTGCAATTCATTTGCAATGGTGAGCTGGCCGGTTATAGCAAGCTGCCCTCGTTGAATCAATGTAAGATTATTGTTTACATCACTTAATTGATTGTTTATTACACCTGCATGTGTGGCTGTTGCGGCGGCAACAGTAGGATCAATATAAATTTGGGCATTGGCAAATGTAATACTCAGAGTCATTATTAAAATGGTTAGTGTTTTCATAATGAATGTTCTAGGGTTTATGTTTGTGAGATTAGTAATGGTTCACCACGTAAGTTTACCTCACTTACAAAATCATTAAGACTCATCTTCGAGCTATTGAAGTCTTCTACCAGGCGACTTAGAGCTAATGGATATGTATTATAATGGCAAACGTATATTTCAACAGCATTTTTCTCAGGTTTTTCTGTTGTAAAGGCCATATGGTGAAATAGGCTTACCTCTACTCCATAAACTTCTCCCGAGTTTCCTCTTCTGATATAGAATTCATTGAATCGTGATCGATTTTGCTTGTTGTCAAGTTTATTTATTGTGCTAATTTTTAGCTGTTCAATAGGACTTATATTTAGAAGCTCTGCGACTTTTTTTAAATCGGCCTCTTTTTGCTGCAAAAGTATTACTGTATCCGAGTTATTGATGATACTATCTTTAATAATAGGGTTTCCGATAATATCATTTATTTCTTGAGTCACCTCGATTATTTCTCCATAAAACTTGCGCACTGTTTTATTTAAATACAAAAGGAAATTAGCCATAATAGGTGAGGAGATTGCTCTCCAAGCTTCCTCTAGGATTAACGTCTTTCTTCTGTTTTTTCTGTGTCTCATCTTTTGGATAAACATATCCATGATAATAAGGGTGACTATAGGCAGAAGGATTTTGTTGGATTGAATATTGTCGATTTCATATACTACAAACTGCTCATCGAAAAGTGATTTGTCAGCAGGTTCGTTTAATATCTGCTCATATTCACCTCTCTTATAAAACTTCTTTAATACAAAACAGAATTCATCCACATCAAAGGGTATGTTTTCCTCTTTCATAACCTGAGGTATGTGGTTCTTAGCAAAAGTATAAAAGCTGTTAAAATTAAGTTCTGAAACTTCCTTTGCTTGGTTATTAGAGAAATAGATTATATAGTAGTCTGAAATTGTTTTTGCAATTACATCACGCTCTAAGGTAGTTGTTTCACCCTCAGATCCTTTCCATAGAAGACATATTAGGGTTATTAAAAAATCCTTTTTCTCAATATTATATTCTTCTTTTGTGATAGCAAAGGGATTCATAGTTATGGGTTTGTGATCACTATATGTTATGTATTTACCATTGTATGTGCTGCACAACCCCGAGTAGGAATGCCCAACATCAACAATTACAACATCCATATTATATTGTAAATATTGCTGCACAATAGCATTGATAGCATAACTTTTCCCTGTACCAGAGGAGCCTAATACAAAACGGTTGCGATTTTTTATCCTTCCACTTTGCATGGGTAAGTCCGATGGATCAATCGCTACGGGTATACCCTGCCTATCGGTAAAATAAAGTAAAAAGTCAGATGGTTCATCTGTAAGTAAGCGCTCTTTGAAAAATAAGCATAGAGCAGCTTCGCAGGTTGTAAGAAACCAATCGAATTTTTTAAGCTCTATTGCATTTGCCGGAAGAGCAGCACGAAAGAGTTCTAGTTGATTAAAAGCATTGCGTGAGGCTATGATGCCTTGTTGAAACAGCGCAGATTCTATATAATTGGTTGCCTTATCAATATTTCTGGAATCCGTAGCTATCAAAATGCAGCAATGGGTATGGACCAAAAGTTGGTTTTCACGTGCAACATCTACTAGAAGACGGTCTATATCTTCCACACATAAAGTGTTTGCAGGATCTGGAATTCCGGCGTGCCTATTTCTTTTCACTTCCAATTTGCTTACAAGCTGCCTTTGAGCGGGTATTTCGATTAATTGATTGTAAACAATGAGCTGGTAGTCGGGCACATTATATAGAAAGAAGAAATTATCAATAGGGAAATTCTGAACTCCAGCATCATTTCGTATGCTATAGGGGCTAACCATTTCTGGAAGATCTATACTTTCCGTGTTTATTAACGTGATGGCCCTTACTGCTTTACTCCCCATTATTAATTCAGAGTTTTGAGGTCGAATGTTATCTAAAGAAATATGTTCATCTTTAAAATTCATCGACATAATCTTTTTAACATAACCATCTATTTCGGCTTTTTTCAGTATTCTTGGCTTAAGACCTGCCTGAAGAAATAAGTCATAGATTTTCTGAATGTTAATAACAAAAGCTGAAAGCTGTGTGGAATCATAGGAGTAGAAGGCCCCTTTTTTAACCTGTCTTGAGATAGTTAAATAGGTTTGTATTTCAGTATACTGTCTGCCTGAGAAATGCTCTTGATATTTCTGCTCTAGAAATTCTTGTTTTTGTGTGGATTTATACTCTTTGCGAATAAAGATATCTTGCTTTTGCAGGATATGACCCTCGCCCAGTATCTTAACAACATTTAATAAAACCTGATGATACTGTACATAAAGTTCCCTATCTGCAGAGTATTGCATTACTGGATTACTAATATTCAATATTGCCGAATAATCACCATGAACGTTGTAAAGAATATCCATGCCCTGGTAATGGTCTATTCCAACATAGGGTATGTCAAATAGGTTCTTGTTTTCTTTTCTCATAGTATATTGATAATTTAGTTTGATGGACAAATATGCCGGAATAGATATTCCTTTTGTAAAGCCCTTTATTTTGTTTATAAAGAATAAAAGCAATACAGCTACCCATAGAGGCAAGCGCGCTAAGTCCCGCAGTAATCATGTTTGTTAATGCGGCCGCTACTGCCCCCACTAATAATCCTAAGATTAAAGAACCTAAAGCCCAATAAATGTATTTACCTTTAAAACCTTTATAAGTAAGGGGCTTTTGGAGCCCCTTGTATATAGGATAACTTTTAGGTGTCATACGCCAAAAAAAGCTTTTATTACCACACTCACTAGTACAAGAAATAAGCAGGAACCTCCCCAGCTCATTAACTCTTTGTTTATATCCTGATCCCCGCTATTCCATTTGATATATACGCGAATTCCCCCAATAAGTCCTACAACAGCACCTATGGCTAAAATTAAAGTAGAGATGGGGTCTACATACCCTTTTAGTGAGGATGTTGCAGCATTAATTCCCACAGTTCCGCCTTGGCCATATAAAAGGTTTACCGAAAAAATGGCTATTAGGGATGCTGAAAATAGTTTTTTAAAATGTTGTTGTTTCATGATGTTGTTTAGTTAGTTGTTGTGTTAGTTAATTAATGAAATAGCCCTTTGAGTACAGAGCTAAGTATGGTTAGAAATAGACAGGACATAAACCATCCTGAGATCTGCGTATCTATGCGATCTTTGCCCAGCTGCCAATTGTTGTAAATGCGTAATCCTCCAATTAGTCCACAAATGGCTCCGATAGCTAGCGCGAGATCCGAAAAGTTGAAATAATAGCGGTTCACCTCATTTGTAAGGCTATAAAATTCATTTATTCCAGGTTGTGCGTTAAGCGTTTTTACGTTAAGGGAAATAATGAGGTAGAATAAAATAAAACAAGTTGATTTTTGCATAACAGCTGAGGTTAATAGGGGATAGCCTTGGTGTACTCTATAACTTGGCTCTGCATAAGTGAGAAAAGTTCATTTATACTTACTCCCCCTGTTGATTCAAGTTGAGCAGACTTAAGAACCGTGGATGATTGATCTGCCGGATACTGCTCGCTAGGAATCATAGAGGATACTTTAATTTCGCTACTAGCTAAGGAGACTTTTACTGGAGCGGCAGGTCTAGGGATTATTATCTCATGCGAGTCGCTTTGGCTAGTTGGTTTGGGGGAACTTAAGTATAAGTCGTAGAGAATGTTTAGAACATAATAAATGGCGTAGCCTATTGCAAGGCTTAATAAAAAGTTAAACCAGTTCATAGTTAAGAATTAATAATAAATGTTAGAAATAATTATTTGTATAGATACTGATGATACAGACTATCGAACACGGGCATTATCAGGCTTAAAAGGGTCGTGGGGGTGTGTATATTTGTTAGCTTTTGAAAATCTATTCTATCATTAATAATAGAAGTAATGGTGCCAAAGTTTGCTAAAGCCTTTTCTATTTCAGCTTTTGCATCTATAATAGGACCAGATTTAATTCTATTAGGAATATAACATATAGGTACTCTAGGATTAATTTTGGATATAACTAAACTAAATAGCAATGTAGCATGGGTAGTATATTGATCATAGCAAAAAGGACATATAATAAGATCGGCTAATGAAAAATAGTTTTTAAGAGTACTTTCCTGAATATTGCTAGGTGTATCAACAAGCACAATTTTATTTGGGTGCTCTTTAATTTGCGAAAGTAGATTCATGCTTTCGGCTTGCTCGCAAGAGTAAATACTGTATAAAGCCGGGGTCTGAAGTATTTGCGTATTCTTCTGCATGTTTACTAAAGACTGCTTGAAATCTAAATCTACTATACTAACCCATCTTCTATGTTCTTGCGATAGATAATTTGCCAAGGCAAGTGTTAAGGTGCTTTTTCCAACTCCTCCTTTAATATTTGCAAATAGAATAATCATAATCAGGGTTTAATTTACTGCGAGGTAGTTTTATATTTCCTTCTTTTATTTAATCTCCCTGGATCATATTCTTCAAGGATTTCAATATTAAAATCTCCAATTGATATTCCTGTAGATTCTTTAAATTCATTATCTATATCAGCCTTTAGAATGTTTATGGAAGCTGAGTGTGTTAGATTTTCAGCAAAATTATTGTTCTTAACAGGCCTAATAAACTCCTCAATGGAACATATATCGCTACCTTCAAAAATAGATTTACTATGATGATCAATTATACAATAATGAGTAGGTAACTGCCGGCTTCTGCCATGAAAGATCAGATCAATATTATAGTCTTTTTTAAGCTGTAAAATAAATTCTGAAGTGCAACAAATGGGGTAAGAAGAAAATTTTTGATAACTTAAATAGTGTTTTGTTAGTATTGCTGTATCATACTTTTTTAGACCCTGTAAAAAAATCTCTTTAAGTTGCTGTACTCGTTTTGAAGATTGATCATTGGGAGTTATTTTAGCATAAATTTTACTAAGGGAAATTTCGGACTGTACTCTCCCGTGACGTATAAGCTTTAAATATCCATCTTTTATATCACAGACATATCCAATTGAATAGAGCATCATAATAAATTCCATGCGGGAAGAGAATTTATAACTCAAGGCCTTAATTATATCTTGTTCAGCTTGCTTTGGAGTATCTATGCCTAAAATTTGATTCAAGACTGAATAGCTGCGTATACCTTCAAAACTGTTATCAATGGCCTTACCTTCACGTGCTACACGAGAAGAGACTATGTGGACATGATTAACTTTGGTATCGTAGTGAAAAAAAATAAGGTAGGGCTGCTTACCGTAGCCCATTCTATCTAGCCACTTTTTTGCAATATCAGTAAGCTCCCATTTATTTTTTATTTCCTCCTTACACGAAATTGCAGTATGTAATTGTGGCTTTTTCATATAACTAGATATTGATATACTCATTAAATAATCCATATAATCTTCTGGCTTTATAATTCTAAGAATACCAAGAGCATGAAAATTTTCTGCGCACATTAATTCAGCTCTGTCGCTACTAACTTTAGATATGTTATATAAAACACCCTTAAATGATTGCTGACTATCAAATATTTTCACTCTCATTTCATCTTCTTGGTTAATTTTAATAGTCCACGAAAGCTTTCTTCAATACGGCTTAGTGTCTTTAAATATTCCTCAATACTTGCTATGGGAACTGAGCTACTTATATTATTTGTATTGTCATCTTGTCCTTGATGGGTAAAATATTTGTGTATCACAGGTTCTAGTGCACTTCTAATTTGGGCAATTTGACAACCAAGAAAATCCAAAGTTTTTATAAGCTCTACCGTATTATAAAGCATAATATCAGAGTTTTCAATCAGCATTAATCTAACAATCTTAGATTTACTCATTCCTAAGCTCTTAGATAGCGTTACAAACTTAGAGAACTCAGATTGCGTTAGGGAAAGATAATAACGCCGTTTTTGCTCAGTTTTATTTTTAGTATTTAAAGGCTTTTTATAATTCATGGTAAAAGGGTTTTATCGCTTTAAATAATTATTAAAGGAATGATATTTACATCCAAGCTTGTCCACTAGCATTTCATTATAGTCTTTGTAACCTTTGTATTCTCGGGAGTGGTCCCTAGCCTGAGCAAGTGCATTTAATATATGTGTTGTGGCCTGTCTTCCTGCCTTATCATTGTCCAGAAAAAGATCTATTCGTTTAAAGCATTTAAATCTGTCTATAGTTTTATTTAACTGCGCTATAGAATTAAGTACATAAATTGTAGGAGAGATAGTGTTATGGTTTGTGTGTTTTAGCCAGCTTAAATAATCCATGTAGCCTTCAAAAACTGCAGCATGGTCTTTATCTGATCCAGGAACAATGGATATTCCTTTTGCTCCTATACTACTTTTAAAACCTTTAATAGTACTAAACTCATAATTCTTATGTTCATTTTGCCAACCTACTGCATAATAACTGGTTTGTGAATCTTTATTTAAATGGTTCTTGTAATACACTTCCAGGAGATGTCCTTGGGCAACATCAAAGATTCCTCTTGATTCTAAGTATTTGGTAAGCAAAAAGTTTGTGCCTAGCGGTTTTGTTTTAACTAGTTCAAAGGCATACTCTGTTGACTTTGAGGGAATTGAATGTAAATTTTGAGCACTCTTGTATGAATCGGTGGATTGCATATTTAGTGTTTTTCGCATTTCAAGCAAAACTTCTTTAAATGAAAGTTCAGGCCAGTAGGCAAGTGCTAGTTGAATTATTCCCCCTCCATATATGCCCGAGTGGTTGGCCCCGCCTCTATCTATCCATTTGCCTCCTTCATCCCATACACTGAAAGATGGAGTAGAGCGAGTGGTCTGACGAAGCATGCTGTGATAAAACAGTTCTTTACCGGATTTCTTTACAGGATAATGTCCTAAGGCGGCAAGGAAATCTGAAATCCGAATATTTTGGAATTCATCAATATTAACATAAGTTGACATTTTATAATTGTTTGTAAGTAAAACATATTTGTTTATCAATGGGGAAGCTCCTGATCTTGAGATTTGTTTAATACATCTCCCGCAGTAGATTACTCGTTAAAGCTCTATTGAGTAATGCTTTAAATGAGCTTTTGTTGATTGAATATCAGTTAGATTCCTTTGTAATAGGACTTAACTCTATTTATAATATAAGTGTCGGAACTACTCACGTCAGTCCCTACGGACCGGGTATTTACCTGCCAATGTGCTTTCAGTATATTGAATAGAAATCCTATTCTCACTTTCACAAAATTTCCTTTTTATTTAAGGATAATGCTTCGTTCCTGTCTGTCAAAGAACTTATTCAAATCATTCTCGCAATGATTTTCTGTATTGTAAAGCTTGAGCTGTAATGCTGATAGCTTAAATGTTGTTTTATTATACATTATGAAATAGGCCTCTGGAATTAATTAATTAGAGCTAAAGCTGATTAAATGGAAAAACTGATTATTTTCTTTATATATTTCATAAGTCGATTTATAAATGAATCTCTAAAAGCATATTTTTTAATTTTTATCAAATCAATAAATTATAACCTTTTATTAACAGTGTGTATGGGTGAATAATTATATTTCACTTTAAGTTTCGTCTTGTGTTAAAAACCTGTCATTCAGAGTGTTGTGATTTTTTTTTTGTATGCGAAATAAAATATGATTTAATATAGAGGGTTGATTAAAAATCAGTGCTGCTGGGGAGCAGGAGGTGAAAAATAAACTTATAGAAGAATTATTCAATAGGATTTTCGGTGAAATTCTTTTAGTTAAGTATGGTGCTTAAATATTGAGTATAATAATTAGATAGCCCATCTAATTAATAGATAAATAATTGTAGATTATAAAACTGTTAAATTATCAAAATCATAATAAAACATTATTATGTATTCAAATAATTATAATATTCAAAAATATGACTGTTAAAAATTATTAAATCATTAAATATTTGTTTTGTAATTAAGACTATTGAGATAGCTTTGCATCATTAACTCAATTATAATGACTAGCAATTTATCTACTAGTATGATTCAGTATAAGAATCAACAGCAAGAATGTTTAACAGTAAATCTTTTAGCCAATATGTTATGGAAAGACCGTAATGTACTTTGTCTATATCATGGTTATAGTCTCGTGAATGAAAAGATCGATTTTCTTCTAAATTTTCATAGAGATCCAATTTATCCTGCAAAGAGTTATAACTTAAATGCTATACTAGATATACTGAAGGATTTGATTCAACTGCCTGAACTACCTGGGGTAATTGATATCGGTGAACTTAAAGAAAGTTTCCCTAAAGAGCAGGCTATTACAAAAGAATCTCTTATTTCAAAATTATGGTACTTGCATCTAAATAATAATATAGAGGCTAAAGATGTTATTTTATATGGCTTTGGACGTATAGGTAGATTACTTGCTCGAGAGTTATGTACAGATCCCGCCCTTAAAATTAAACTTAATTTACGTGCCGTGGTAACCCGAGATCCTATAGATATAAAGTATCTCAAGAAGCGTGCTTCATTATTGCAAAAGGATTCTATTCATGGATCATTCCGAGGGGTTATAGATATTGATGAGCAATCCCATAGTATAATAGTGAATGGTAAACCAATCCGTTTTATTAATGCTAATGATCCACAGGAGATTGATTATAGCATGCTTGATATTAAAGATGCCATTTTGATTGATAATACCGGTCAGTTCAGAGATCTTAAATCACTTTCGATGCATTTGAGATTAGGGATTGAAAGTGTAATTCTTACTGCGCCGGGCAAGGATATTCCTAATATTGTGTTTGGCATTAACCATAATATAGCCACTGATACTCTATCTCCTATATATTCTACGGCTTCATGTACAACCAATGCAATAAGCCCTGTACTTAATCTAATTCAACAAGAATTTGGCATTATAAAGGGGCATATAGAAACCATACATGCTTATACTAATGATCAAAATTTAGTGGATAATATGCATGCAAAAAATAGAAGGGGGCGTGCTGCTGCACTAAATATGGTCATCACTGAAACGGGGGCAGGTGCTGCAGTTTCGAAAATAATTCCTGTACTAAAAGATAAATTAACGTCAAATGCAATTCGGGTACCGGTATCCAATGGGTCGCTAGCAATTTTGATACTTGAATTAAATAAAAAGACTACTGTGTCTGAGGTGCACAGCTTAATAATGCGTTCAGCCGCCACTCCCTCCAAACATAAACAAATAGATTTATCTTTTGATGAGGATCTTGTATCCTCGGATATCGTAGGTCTTTCTCCTTCAGGTATTGTGGATGGTTGTGCAACGCATATTTCTCATGATGGTCACACACTTACCCTATATGTATGGTACGATAATGAATATGGCTATTCAATGCAGGTACTCGGATTTGCATGTTGGTTAAGCACTAGCTCTATCCAAAGACCGCTTTTAGGAGATAATGAAGTAATAAAACAAGGCGTATCACAAGAAACGGTTACTTTCTAAAGTATGAAATTTAAAAATTTACATCAATTTCTAAGACAAGAGGTTAACCGTGGTGAGCTGTGTACTGAATTAGCGAAATTAATTGTTGATATTTCTATATCTGGTAAGTTATTAGACGCTCAAATTAAGAAGTACGCTTTTAGTAAATCTATTATTAATTCAAGTACAAATGTCCACGGCGAAAAGCAACATCAGCTTGACATTATGGCGCATGATATTTTTTTAAATACTCTTAAAGATGGGAGGGTATGCTCTTACCTGATATCTGAAGAGCATAAAGAGATTTTAGAGCTAGATCCAATTCCAAACCAATCTATTTTTACTGTGTGTATTGACCCACTTGACGGATCATCCAACATTGATGTGAATGTATCCGTTGGGTCAATATTTTCAATTTATGTTCAAGATAAACCAGCGTCAAAGAACAGCTTGTCATTAAAATCGGGACGTAATCAATGCTGCGGTGGCTATTTAATATATGGACCAGTGACAATGTTTATTTTTACCTATGGAAAACAGGTTTTTGGTTTTACTTTAAATTCTGAATTAGGAGAGTTTGTCTTAACTCATGATAATATAAAATTATCCAAGGAGGGTTATACATATTCAGTAAATGAAGGAAATTTAAATGAGTTTCCTGGACAGGTAAAAGAGTATCTGAAATTTTGTAAACATCATGACCAAGAAAATATGCTCCCCTATAAGTCTAGGTATATTGGATCTATGGTAGCCGATATTCATAGAACATTGTTTCATGGTGGTATTTTTCTTTATCCATCTACGGCACTTTTTCCAAATGGAAAGTTGCGATTAATATATGAATGTAACCCAATAGCTTTTATTATTGAAAGGGCTGGAGGATTAGCTATAGACGGAATGAGACCTGTTCTAGATATCCCTATTATGAGTAGTCATCAAAAAGTACCCTTTATTGCAGGTAGTTATAATATGGTTAAAAAGGTTTTACACCTTTATAAAAATGCAAGTATTGACAATCATTTGTTTTATAGTTGTTAGATTAGTGTTGTGTGCAAAGGCCCATTTATGGGCCTTTTTCTATTTTATGAAATTTAATTAATTACCTGTCCATTCTTTTTGTTGAGTAATTTTTATCTATATAATATTAAATTTTTGCACGAATATATTACTGCAGAAGAAAATATTGTTGGGGTCAATTCAGTCCTAAATGTTCTGAAATTTTGCGTATCGAATTACCTTCTCGATACATTTTGTGAACCTCCTGATAGGTCATAAGTTTATTTAAATAATAGTTCATAATTACTTTGTCTTATTGCTATGACAAAGCTTGTTTTTTCTTTTGGAACTCTATGTTCCAAAAGATGAACTATGTATTTATTATTGCCAATTATGCTGCATTCTTTATTGCCAAAAACGCTGCACCATTCTTGCCATTTCTGCTGCACTCATAATTACCAAAAATTGTGTATTCTGAATTACCGATTACAATTGTTCATAATAAATGAAAATGAATACATGATTTGAAATAATTATTCGCTAAATTCGATCTCAATCGTGTAATTGCTAGAGGTGTCCTGCTATGCTGTGATCATATGGTTATACAACAGCAACTTAAGCAGTTTAATTGAAAGTGTCCCAACGTCCTCCGATATAATTGGCAAATTAAACCTAATCAACTGGCCCATTGACCTCCGTTATAGACAATATAAAAGGGATAATTTCATTAAAGAGAAAGTATGTTTTTCTTAAATATAGCTTTAAGGTTATAAGTGCAAGGGTGTAGGAAGTATACTACTCATATTAAAAATAAATTGCGATTTGGCTACTGCAAGAGATTTTTATTTCTGAAGAACAGAATGTTTCTTTTATAAAAAACGTTTTTATTATTTATTTGAGAATGAGAATTTCTAGTTCTTTTCTGCTTAGTTTAAGTAAATCAGCTATTTTATATACTGATGGATCTTTAACGTCTTGACTTTTTATAAAATCCTGAATACTACCTTCAATTTTCAAAGGTTCACGGTTTAATAACACATTATAACCCTCATCAAATAACTCTTGTGATAAAGATTTAATCATAATTTAAAATTACAAATTTGAGCTAATAAGAGTTCTGAATCACTCTAAGAAAGTATGGTTATATAGAATTTTAGCTTCATATGACTTTTGAATATTCCATACCATACTTTTTATTTAATACCTTCCTATGTAACTATTTTTTTGACGTCTTAAACCATGAAAATATCTTGCAACTTTATAAAGTTTGTAGATAAGGTGTAGGTAAATAGTTTGCTCTTATTTTATTTTGTCATTCAGTATCATTTTTATGTATGTTATTTCATCCATAGTTTGTGTTTTTGTTTGAAATAACAATCACATTATGCGAAAACAGGTTGTTCTTCCCAAGTTTCAGATACTTTTAGAACAAATAGGGGAAAATATAAAACTTGCTCGAAAACGTCGAAAGCTGACAGCGATACAAGTTGCAGAGCGTGCCGGCATTGCTCGTTCAACATTGTATCTTATAGAAAAGGGAGATTCGAGCGTTGCTATGGGAGCCTATTTTAATGTATTACGTGTCTTAGGTTTACAAGAAGATGTTTTAAAATTAGCATCAGATGATATTTTTGGTCGTAAGCTTCAAGATCTAGAATTATTATAATATGTCGGTTAATAAAACAGATATTTACGTTTATGCAGATTGGCAAGGACTAGTCCAGCCAACTTTAAGTATCGCCTGCTTGTCTTCCGCTAAGCTGTCTAAATTATTAAATAAATCAACAACAAGGTACTCTTGTGTAAGCTTTGTGGGAACAGTTAATTTTCAGCAATTCCTTTTGGACTGCTGAAAACACTGTACAGATTTTTATGGTACTTGACTTTTGTGGTGTTATGTTATACCAAAAAATAACTTAGTTAGGTAAAACCTATAAGTCACTATAACTTATTCTTGCGATACGCGTAATAAAAGACTGTAGGCAATACCGTAAAAGATAAAACCAAGCAAATCATTAATCCACCTACAATCATAATGGCTAACGGTTTTTGGATTTCAGAACCCATTCCAGTAGATAAGGCTGCTGGTAATAAACCCAATGAGCCCATTAGAGCAATCATTAAGATGGAACGGATACGGTCTTTCACGCCTAATTTAATAGCTTTTATCAATGGATATTCTTTTAGATTATCTTTCATTACAGCTATTAGGATAATCCCATTGATGGTATTAACTCCAAACAAAATGATTAATCCAATTCCTGCGGAAATTCCAAAGATAGTATTGGTGATCCATAAGGATAGAAATCCTCCAATAAAAGCAAATGGAATTGTGATTGCTGCCAATGCCGTATCTTTCATATTTCCGAAATTACTATACAATAACAACAGAATTAGGACTAAAGAAATTGGAATTACTGTCATTAATTGTTTTGAAGCACGTTCTTTACTTTCGAACTCACCTGCCCATTCCATATAGTTATCTTTTGGAAGTTCCACTTCTTTAGCTACCACTTCTTTTGCTTCCGAAATCGTTGAACCTAAATCACGCCCATCTATACTAAAACCAACACCAATGTAACGGCTGTTTCCTTCACGGTAAATAAAAGCAGGACCTGTTTTGTAGCCAATCGTTGCTATTTCTTGTAGCGGTACATTTTGTCCGTTACTTGTTGGAATTAGAATATTACCAATCTTTTCAGGAGAGTCACGGTATTCTTTCTCGAAACGTAGAATTACATCAAACTGTCGATCATTCTCATAGAATTTAGTAGCTGCTTGACCTCCAATTGTCATTTCAATTACGGCTTGAACATCGGCCGTACTGATACCATAACGTGCCATTTTGGTATCGTGTAATTGAATTTTCAATTCAGGTAAACCAATATTTTTGTATACATTAATGTCGGTAATACCTTTTACTTTTCCAATGGATGTAGATACTTTATTAGCATAATTTTCTAAATCGTATAAATCGTCACCAAAAATTTTAATTACCAAAGAACTTTTTACCCCCGCCACATATTCTTCGACATTATCCTGAATCGGTTGCGAGAATCCAAAGGTAATTCCTGGATAATTAGCCAATTTATTACGCATTTCTTGGATGATTTCATCTTTCGAAATAGAACGTGTCCAATCGGATTCGTCTTTTAGCTGGATATTAAATTCGATATTAAAAAACCCTGTTGGATCGGTACCATCGTTTGGCCTTCCTGTTTGCGTTAAGATAAAGTCTATTTCCTCAGTATCTTTCAATAGCAGTGTTTTCATATCTTTGGTTAATCGAGTTGATTCTTTCAGATTGATACTATTGGGTAAAGTGGCACGCACGTAAATTGATCCCTCATTCAATTGTGGTAAAAACTCCGAACCGTAATTCATAAATTTCACTGAACAAATCGCCAATACTCCAACAAATACAGCTGTTGTTAAAGTTTTGGCTTTGAATGAGATATTGAATAATTTGTAAATTGAATTGATACAAAATTTTGAAATGAAATTCTCTTTTTCTTCGATATTTTTAGTGAATAACAATTTACACATTGCTGGAACATATGTTAAACTCAAGATTAGCGAACCTAACAAAGCATAACCCAATGTAAAAGCTAATGGTGTAAACATTTTTCCTTCTACTTTTTGGAAAGAAAAAATGGGTAATAAGGCTACAATTAATATGATTAAAGCAAAGAAAATATAAGATGCTACACTTCCCGCACTTTTCTTAATCACGCCCATTTTACTCATTTTCGCAAAACGTTCCGCCCCAACTTTGTGCTGCATGGTGGCTAAAGCGACAAAAACCGTTTCTACAATCACGAGCGTCCCTTCGAGTAATAATCCAAAATCTAAAGCTCCCATTGAAATTAAATTCGCTGGTAAACCTTGAATTTTGAGCATAATAATGGCAAATAAAAAAGCCAATGGAATTACCGATGCAACGATGAAGGTTGACTTCCAATTGTACAAGAATATAAATACAATTAGCGAAACCAATAATATTCCTTCAACCATATTCTTCGCTACCGTTTTCACTGTATTATCGACCAATTTGGTGCGATCCACTACCGTTTCTATTTTGACATTATCTGGTAAAGTACGTTCGTTAAGCTCTTCGATTTTTTGTTTCAAGTTGCCAATAACTTCTGATGGATTTTGACCACGAAGCATAATCACAATACCTTGGACCAAATCATCATGTTCATTGTAGCCGACCTGTCCTAAACGTGGTTTACTTGAAACAATTACTTCAGCAACATTCTTAATTAAAATGGGGGTAGAACCATTCAGTTTTACCGTAATATTACCGATGTCTTCAATTTTATCCAGCAAACCCACGCCACGCACTACATACGCTTGATCTGCTTGTTGAATTACATCTCCACCTACATTTATATTGGATTTAGAAACGGCTTCGTATACATCCAATGGTGATAAATCGTAATTCTTTAGTTCGGTTGGATTGATTTTTATCTCATAGATTTTTTCTTCACCACCAAAACTCACCACATCGGCAACTCCTGGTACAGAAAGCAATTCACGTTCGATCACCCAATCTTGAATGGCGGTGACTTCTTTAATTGGCAAGTCACTTTTAATAACATAACGGAAAATTTCCCCAGTAGCCCCCGAGGGCGGTTCGATCGATGCGTCGGCTCCTTGTGGTAAATCGACACCGTTTAATTTGTTAGACACATATTGTTGCGCATAAAAATCATCAATTCCGTCTTCAAATTGTACTGTTACGACGGATAATCCAAATAAGGAAATCGAACGAATATTGGATTTATGCGGAATACTATTCATCACTTTAGAAACAGGTAAAGTCACTAACTTTTCCATTTCTTCTGCACTACGACCAGTCCATTGTGTAATAATACGTGCACGGGTATTGGTTACATCCGGAAATGCTTCAATAGGTGTCTTTTTTAAGGAGAAAATTCCACCAAAAAGCAATGCTAAAGTAGCGAAAATAACAAATGTGGTATTGCGCAACGAGAAGGTTACGACTGCTTGTACTAACTTCTGCATCGGATTATTTGTTTAATTCTTCCACTAAAAGCAAAGCATTCGAACTGATAACCTTCTCGTTCTTTGCAAATTTTTCTTCTACATACGTATATTCAGCATTGGATGCGATAGCCGTAATTTTTCGAACTTCCATTGAGCAATCGTCTTTATAAACGACAACATATTCTTTATTATTCTCAAATACTTTGGCTGAATTAGGTATTGCAAAAGCAGTCCCAATCACATTTTTTTTGTCGATGATGATATCCGCACTTAAACCAGGCATTAGGTTTAAATCTTGATTTTCTAATACTACTCGGGCTTTAATAACGTGTTCGTTATCATCGAATATGTTATATATTTTATCAATTTTACCCGCATACATTCTGTCAGGAAACGCTACCGTTTTTACTTTTACGTGATCGCCTTGTTTAATGTATTTTAAATTACTCGCGTAAATATTCACCATTACCCACACTTGTTTTAAGTTAGAAATTGAAAACAAAGCTTCGTCTGCATCATTAGATATAGATTGACCAGAACTGATATTTTTCTGAACAATGTATCCGTTTTTAGGCGCCAAAATTTGGAACTGCTCGTCACCTATTGCACGATACATTTTTAAAGTTGAATTGATTTTATCCCATTCAATTTGAGCTGCTTGTAGTTCATGCTCTAATGCTAAAACCTCAGGTTGTGAACTCATACCATCTTTTAATAATTCATTTTTTGATTGTATTTGTTTGCGTAATAAATCAATCTGATTTTGGTAATAACGACGTTCTTGTGTTATCCCCTGAACTTCGGCAGATTTTACAACGGCTAATACTTGCCCTTGACGGACATAATCGCCCAATTCGAAATTGACACTATTAACGACCCCTTGTAGTAAACTTTTATGAGCTACTAAATCATTCTCATTATATTCAACCTTACCTGTAAGCGTTAGCTGCTCGTGAATAGGTTGTTCAGAAATTGTAGAAATAGTTGTTGACTTTTTCAATTGATCATTTAAACAGAAGGTTTCATTTTTATTTACTTCAACTGTTTTTTTTTCTTCTTTGTTGGCACAACTGTTTAAAACAAACAATAATGCAGCTAAAATGTATATAGATTTGTTCATACGATTAAAAATCTTTTCCTACGATATATTGTAATTCTTCGAAAGTATTTTGATAAGTCTGTTGCAATTGGAAATACGCTTGATTGGCTTCACGATAAGCCTGAGTAAAATCAATAAATTCCAATAAAGTCACTTGATTATTTTGGAAGTGCTTTTTGTAATTATCGAGCATTTGTTTTTGATTTTTGAGGTGATCAACTGGCCAATTTTGAAGAGATTTTTCTATTCTAATCAATTGATTTCGTAATTGATGAATGGACTGAATAAGATTATTCTCCACGGTTAGTTGATTGGATTGCTCTTGTATAATACCAATTTCAGCTGCTTTGATATTGCCTTTATTTCTGTTAAAAACAGGTAAATCGAAACTAACCCCTAGACCAATAAAATCACTCATAATATTTCCACCACGATCATAATTCATTTGTACGGTAAGATCCGGCTTCTTTTCTGCCTTTTCTAAAACTAACAGTTGTTGCGCTTTTGCTTTTTCATTTAATTGACGTTTCAATCCAATGTTCTGTTCTTTGGCAATTTCAACAAGATTGATCGGTAATATTTGGGATTTGATGTTTGCGGATGTTTCAAATTTGATTTGTGAAACATCTAAACTGTGATTATGCGTCAAAATTTGAAGTTTGCTTAACGCTTCAAATTGTTCATTTTCTATTTCAATTTGCTGTTTTTGCAAACCAATTAATTCCGTTTGAATACGGTAAAAATCAGCCGTAGACACATTCTTCAGCTCAGATTGACGTTGATATTGAGCATACATTTGCGTGTACAATTCAACAATTACATTCAAGTGCTTAACTTCTTGCTGAATGCGTTGTAGATCATAAAAGGTTAATCTTAACTCTTTTCGCAATTCACGGAGCAATTCTTCATACTCAAAAGTTGCTGATTTTTGGTCTAATTGTTTTAACGCTACACGTTTTTTACGTTTGCCAGCAGTTTCAATCATCTGCTGCAAATCAACAGATATTTGTTGATTTTGCCCATACTTACCAAACAGATAAGGTTGCTTTTCAATATTGTACGTTTTCCAAAGGTTAACTTCAGAAATTGAAAGCGTAGGATTTGGCCATAATTTCTCCTGTATGATTTCGGCTTGCGCCTTATCAATGTTAAATTTTGAAGCAAGGAGCTGCGAATTGCTTTGTATAAACTGATTTTCGAGATCGGTTAATGTGGTGGTTTGTGCCTGTAAAGCAGGCGCAGCACAGATAAACGCGATAGGAAATAAAATATGTTTCATTTCTAGAAATTTGAAATCTCAAAACTAGGAATCAAACATTAAAGAGATTTTTGAGTTAGATTAGAATTTGATTAGAATTACTTAAAATGTTAATCGCATAATGGTTCCTTTGGGCTGATTGGATAATATCTCTAATTCAATACGATGAATTTTGAAAATAATATCCGCAATAGATAGTCCAATTCCTTTACCTTGATAAGAAGATGTGTTTTTTCCACGGTAGAAATTTTGGCGAATTTGAGGTAATTCGTCAATTTTGATTCCAATTCCGGTATCGATAATTTGAAGAATTAATCGTTCTTGAATGGTTAGAAATTGTATCTGTATTTGCTGATTATTAGAATATTTAATCGCATTAGAAATGAGGTTTCCTATGGCTAAATTAAGTAATTGATTATTCCCGTTGATCGTCAATAGTTGATCATTTTCCACATCCAAATCTACTTTAATATCTGCTTGATGATAGACAATTTGGTTTTCTACCAATTCCCAAATTACTTCATCTATGCGAATATGCGACAATTCAAAATTGGTTTTTGCCCCTGAAAGCAACATCATTTGATCGATTGCTTCTTGTAGATCTATCGTATATTGCTGTAATTGTTGCAACGCTTCTTGATATTCCTCAGTGGTTCTATCCTTTTGTTTTGTAACTTCCAAAGTGCCCATTAAAGCGGTAATCGGCGTACGTAATTCGTGAGAAACATAGTCTATGAAATTCTTTTGTACCGAAAATGTTTCTGAAATTTGATTAATGAAACGGTTATAAGTCGTCGATAATTCTTTAATTTCAGTATAGGAATGTTCTAGAACAATCGGCTCTTTAAAATTGATTCCGTTTCTGTTTTTTATCTGAGAAATAAAATGTGTGATGGGTTGATAAGCTATAAATCCTAAATATTGCGACAACAGGTAGATGATGGCTAAACCAACTATGGAAGCAATAAGTAAAATTTGGAGCAACGAATTCATTTGATCGTTAAAAACTACTTTAGATTCACGAACTACAACCACAAAATCACCTTGATTATCTGTATAAAAAATTCCTTTGTAAAAGTAGTCCTCCGTGTGAAAAATACCATTATTATGTTTTCTAACCTCTTGTAGAAAGTCTTCAGAAATATTCATATCATTTGTCATTTCACCATTCACCTTATCGCTGTTATTGTTGTAAACGGCAATATTTTTGCGAGAAATGGTTTTTAACAATTGGCTTTTAATATTCTCATACTCGGAAGAAGAAAGTTCATCTTCTTCTAGATAATAAATAGCCGCCAAGAGTGATTTACTTTCGAGTGCTTTTATTTCCTTTTTTTCCATAGTAGAGTAAAAGGAAAAATAAATTATGGACGAAACTGTCAAAATTATAACGCTGAATATTAAGACAGAATAAATGGATAAACGATCTCTTAACTTCATATTTTAATCCGCCTTTAGCATATATCCAATTCCTTTAATAGTGTAAATATATTTTTGATTTTTCTCAATCTTATTTCTCAAATAAGATATATAAACATCCACAACATTGGTGTGATTATCAAAAGTTATACCCCAAACAGCATTTAAAATTTGAATTCGAGAAACCGCCTTGTTATTATTTTCGATTAAATAATTTAAAAGCTTGAATTCACGCGGCGATAAAATAACTTCTTCTCCTGCAATTTTCACAGTATACTGATTCAAATCGACCAGCATATCTCCAATTGCAAACGTATTGGATCTTTCTTCTTTTTGTGTATACTGATGTCTACGAGTCAAAGCATTTATTCGCGATAGCAATTCATCAAAATGAAAGGGTTTCGTCATATAATCATCAGCTCCAAAATCTAAAGCAGAGACTTTATCTTGTACAGAATTTAAAGCCGTTAACATCAATACTGGAGTGTATATTTTTTTATAACGAATGGTTTGAACTAATTGCATACCATCCATACCAGGAAGCATAATGTCGCAAATAATTAAATCAAAAGATAATTGTAGGTAATGATTTAAGAAATCTTCTGCAGATTTATATAGGGTTACAAAATGTGTATTTTCTTCTAATCCTTTTAGAATAAAATCACTAATTCGTTTATCATCTTCAATAAGAATAATTTGCATAACATGTTTTTCACAAAAATAGAAAAACATAAACCTCTAAAAAAATAACCATTCCTTTCTAGTGAAATTTTAATATATAATATTACATAT
>NZ_JAAKGQ010000025.1:0-53762 GCF_011043515.1 Sphingobacterium sp. SGL-16
CTCTGTAACTATCACTAAAGAAGCGAAAATTTATTCTAAAACTGATACAAATAGTGTCGAGACAAATTATATTCAGTCTGGAGAGTCACTATATATGATATTAGATAGTTCAAGAAAAGGTTTTCGAAAGGTTAAGTATAATAACAGAATTGGTTTCATTTATAGACCTTCTTTTAAAGCATATTCTCCCAATTTGACTGCGGTAAATGACAGTGCTAAAATTAATAGAAAAAAAAAATCCACAAGCGTCTTCTTCGTCAGCGCCCAGTGGTACTGTTCATGTTAGAGGGTATTATAGAAAGGATGGAACTTATGTAAAGCCGCATACTAGAAGAGTACCTAAAAAGCGATAATTTCAAGAATATCGAACAATTTAAACGTGGAGGATTGCTCAATAATTAAAATAATAAAAAATTGGATATCAGATAAATAATGTTATCTTTGGGTATAATCAGGCTCTGCCTTGCTTCTCTAGAACCGAATAGTTTACTCTTCTTTTTTAGTTTTCGCTTTACATTGCTAATGTTATCATCTAATTTGATGAAGTTACTATTTGAATTTGTTCTCCTTCAAAATCATTTATTTCTTTTCACGTTTAGTTAACGAATGGTTATTTAGATCTAAAAAGTCTTAAAAAGGATGGCTTTATAGCCTTAACAAATTTTTTTATTTTAATATATTACAAAATGCAAGAAGGAACAGTAAAATTCTACAACAACACAAAAGGATATGGTTTTATTACACCAAATGATGGTGGAAACGATTTATTTGTGCACATGACAGGTCTTAGAGATAATATCAGAGAGAATGACCAGGTGTCATATGAAGTAGAACAAGGACGTAACGGACTTAACGCTACTAACGTAAGAGTAGTATAAAATACTTTATATTGTATTATTAGGCTAAAGCATAGTATGTTTTAGCCTTTTTTGTTTATTAAGGTTGGTGGAGCATATCGGATTCGAACCGATCACCTCTTCGCTGCCAGCGAAGCGCTCTAGCCAAATGAGCTAATGCCCCAAAGTGGAGGATTTACTTTTCTTCCGCAATATGGATGGTGTAGCGTATTCGGTCGTTCGCCGCTACTTTAGATATAAAATCAAAATACGTTTGGTATTGATCGGCAGGATAAGTTCCATCCTTAATCTCTAATTTACGATAATATTTCACTTTTTGACCATCAGAGGCAATTTTCAATTCATATTTTCCCATGGCACATTCAATGGATTCATTGACAGGAACTAAAAATCCTTTTAATTTCTCTTCAAAAACAAATTCTGTTTCATCGATATCGGTATATCCTCGGTTAATGTACAGCGGATTTGTTCGGTTTCGAGATTCTGGAATATTACGTTGTACATTGAATACATTAGGTGTCAGAATGTAATTGTTGCCATTTTTCACTACATAACTACGGATATTAACCTCTAAATTTTCTTCTAAAATAGGCTCTTTTTCATTATTTACTTTATATTCGATTTTGTCGAATACAATATTGTTGACATCATAATATTTCTTCAATTGTTTGTTTTGGTCAGGCAAGCTGTTAAACATATTGTAGAAATGGTTTTCAAATTGCGAACCTGAAAATTGAGTTGCTATTTTACCCACTAGAGTTCCTTCTTTAGTGACTTTAAAGGTATTTTTGCGGGTTTGTAGACTTTCAGTAGCAAGATATCTCTGTGTCCGAAATACTTTTCCTCCATCTGCTGTACACGCCAATACCAAGCGGTCATCCGTAAAATCTCCTAAATAACCGAAAGGATTTTTGTTGCTCGTACATTCAAGCCAAGTGGTGTCGTTTTCAAAAGGAACACACAGAATAATATGATTTCCATCCACCGCATTAGCAAAAGATTCATCCAAACTTACTTTCTGGTTACCTGCTTCTACCACACAATACAAGGATGGTATATCTACAGCTGCTAATAAACACTGCATATAGTTTACCAAAGCTTTACAGTCGCCGTATCCTAAACGATCTACGTAGGATGCTGGGAAAGGCTCCAAACCGCCTATGCCGATTTGTACGCTGACATAGCGTGTCTTATCTTGCATATACTTATACAGTGCCTTAGCTTTATCTCTAGGATGGTCAAATTGAGAAGCTATTTGTTTAGCTTTTTCTATTGTTGTGGCAGGGAGGTCATGCTTTCCTTTCAATAGTTCATCGTGTACCCATTTACCGAAATCTTGCCAATTGGTTACTTTACCAGTTCTTTTGTAGTATTGAAAAGTCTCTGGAACGATTTTGACAATCATCTTGCTGGGATGTTCAATCGGAGAATATGGTTCTTCCTTGCGTGCCTGGAGATTGGATGCGGTCCAAGTATATGTTTTTCCTTTTTCGTTAGTGGTTACTACAGCTTCTTGTTGTAGATTTTCGGTTTTGATGCGAAGATTGAGCTCTGGTTTGCAACTAAATTGATAGGTGCTTTTTTCGACGGCGAGATCATTACTGCGATTTGGATACCAATAGGGGATGAACAAATTTTGTCCATGCTTGATTTCATAGCTATACACTATGGTGTACGGATAGATTGTTACACTAGGAGAGTAGTGTTTTACGCGTGAATCCGCATACATGCTTACACCATCAGTAGCACTGTAATCTTTAAAATCTTTCTGTCCGAATTTTCCTATTTGTTTGCCAAATTCATCGTAGACAAATCCTTTGATATCTTTTATTGTTTTGCTCTTATCATAGAATAAAGTCAGATCACTATAATCTTCTCCGGACTTGTTCAGAATCGTAATGGCGCGTGTGACTGTTTCCGTTATATTGTTATCAGCTTTCATGTCAAAACTGATGTGTTCATTTCGCAAAATTGCCGTTGCTCTGCTTTTTAATCCGTTTGGAATAGTTTCAACGGCAAATTCCTGAGCGAAAAGGGAATTAAGAGCAAAGGTCAGCGCAATTAAAAGGATGCTAGTAAATCTCATTATTTAGGCTGGTAATTAAATTCATAATCTATTTGCATATGCTGAATAATGCGAGAGAACAATTCTTTCAAACCAAAATATTCTTCACTGGTATAAATGGCTTTGTTCAGCGCTAATTGTTGGGTAACGATTAATTTATTTCCTTGTACTTCTCCCGAATAATAGTAGCGTGCCGAACTACCTGGTAAGGCTATATTCATTTTTTTAGGTCCTTGTTTGAAAGTAAATCCTTCAGGCAATTCAATTTCTATCGTATGTTTTTCTGAATCACGAGCCCCCAAATCTACATCGTATGTACGTTCATCTAAATTGAATGGATTTTGTGTTATACGCGAAATAAAAATAGGGTTAAACTGAACATGTCCTGACTGCAGCGCCCCTGTTAAATGTGTTTCGATGTCAAACTCTTCATGAAGCAACTTCGCAGGATCATCCAAACTTTGAACGGATGAATTTATAATACTCGTGTTGGTTAATTTTTCATCGAACTTTTCAGTGTATTCCTCAAAACTTGGGTAGTCTAATATTTCTTTTCGTTTGTGTACAGCGTCCAGACCAGCAGATGTAATAGATAGTTTTCCTTTTAATTTACCATCCAAATCAAGTTTACCGATAAAAGTATATTCTTTGACTGAAACAGTTTTATTGGTTAGTTCAATCCATTCGGAGGATTTACGGGAATAAATAATTCGGCCTTTGCCGTTTATACAATGTAGTGGCAATTCTCCAAATGGCACCAACGGATCTGTCGCATCGGCTAGCACGTATTCATCGTTGATCTTCACTGCCGCAATCACATAATTGAAGTCGGATAGTACTGGATGCAAGTCATGCGGCAAACCATTATTTCGGGTCGAAATGATTACAGGATAGGCTTCCAAGCCCGCAGCATTAAATGCTGTGGTTAATGCTAAATTGATATCGCCAACATTTCCGCTACGGCGTTCTAAAGCATCTTCGATGCCATGCTGACTATATTTGCCATAAAGGTTGTTTAGTTTTATGTTTTTACTTACCCATTGGTAAGCTTCCGCTGATCGAAGTTGTGGATCTACAATCTCTAATATCTTAGGGTCTAATTTTTGTTTGATAAAATCTACTTTCTTTAGCTGACCTCCAAAGCTTTTGTCCGTCATTAGCTCCATATCGACATCTTTCCAGGCTTTGGTGTATTTGTCCACAGAGCCATTTGGATTCAGCATTTCGACAAGTTCAAAATTAATAGCAGAAATATAGTTTTTGGGCGCAAGCATATAAGCTTCTTCTTTGAATGCTGGAATAGCATTCATACTGTATATGATGTTCGAGCAATCGTATCGCGCTCCCATCAACACGATACAGCCACTTTCTCTTTTGGATTTAGTGTCTTCTAACTTTAAAGGACCTTTAAGGGTAACATTATAATTGCTTATAGCGGGGATTCGCACATTATATTCGCTGCGAATTTTTGGAATATCGGATTGAAATTGCCAGCTTCTAAAATTGAAAATATCAGGCGAAACTAAATTGTATTCTATTTCAATGATGGAGCCAACTTTAATGTTGGGTAGGGTGAATTTAGTTAATTGCAGGTATTCGCTTTTATTCTCGGTGATTACACTTTTTCGTTCCAGAATGGTTTCAGTCAAGCGTCCATTTTCTAGGTTATATGTTTTACCTTCAACATTGGTTACATATTCGAAATCTTTGCCAAACTTATATAGTGGTATAGTAAAATTAGCTTTATCAAATCCTTCTTGTGAAAGAATTTTTATTCTCGCTTTGTAGGTATGAAAAATGCGTAAAGCACGGTCGCGCTCGCTGATGTCCATGTGCGTTTTAGCAGTTTCCAATAACACAACGGCATTAGCATTTGGGTCAGGATTATTATTGACAATTTGAAAATTTGCTGGAGTAATTTTCGGAAATTCGCTTACTTGAGCAATAGAATGAGTGAAAAAGAGTAATCCTAAAAATACGGCTAATACCTTCATTGGTTAGTTAAAGTAAAATTATTTCTGGAAATTTAACAATTATACTTTAAAAACCAATAATTTATTGTGATTACTCTTGAGCTTGAAGTAGTTGCTTTTCGTACAAATCAGCATACTCGCCACCTAAGGCAAGTAAAGTTTCATGATCACCTTCTTCAATTATTCTGCCATTTTCCAACACAATAATATGATCAGCATTCTTAATCGTAGATATACGATGTGCTATGAATACAGATGTTTTGTCTTTCATAATCTGACTTAGGTTATGTAGAATTTCCTCTTCTGTTTTGGTGTCTACCGCCGAAAGACAATCGTCAAAAATTAAGATTTCTGGATTTTTAATTAAAGCACGAGCAATAGAAACACGTTGTTTTTGACCACCCGAAAGCGTAATGCCACGTTCGCCAATATGTGTTTCAAAGCCTTCTTCAAAACCTTTGATATTTTCGTATACTGCGGCTTGTTTTGCTGCGGTTTCGACTTGTTCTGAAGTATATGTGTCTAATCCAAATGCAATATTATTTGCAATAGTGTCCGAAAATAAGAACACATTTTGAGGAACAAAACCTATCTGATGACGCAAATGCGCATAGTCAAAATCTTTGATGTCTATACCATCGAAACTGATCTTACCCTTGTCAGCATCGTACATACGAAGCAACAGATTGGATAATGTACTTTTTCCCGATCCTGTTTTCCCGATAATAGCTACAGTTTGGCCAGCCTTGATTTCCAGATAGATATTATCCAATGCTTTTATACCTGTTTCTGGGTAAGTGAAGCTAACGTTTTCTAATTTGATATTTCCTGTCAAATTTTTAGTAATCGTTCCATTCGGAATCTCGGAGGTGGTATTCAAAAATTCATTGATACGTTTTTGGGAAGCTGCAGCACGCTGAATCAAAGAAGTTACCCACGCTAATGCCAATGCCGGGAAGGTTAATTGATTGACGTAAATAATAAATTCTGCAATATTACCGGCCGTAATAGTTCCTTTATTCACTTCCAAACCGCCGATATAAACGGTAATGATTGTACTAAAACCAACTAAGAAAATGATTAATGGGAAGAAAATAGCTTGAACACGAACCAAATCCAAAGCCGTATTGCGGTAATGGTTACTTTCTTTCTTGAATTCTTTTATTTTGCTGACTTCTTGGGTATAGGTTTTGATAACGCGTATACCCGAAAACGTTTCTTGTACGAAAGAAGAAAGTTTGGATAGTTGGGCTTGAATACGTGTACTGCGTTGGTTAATTATTTTATTGATAAACAAAATAATCACCATAATAATGGGGATAGGTAATAAAGCGTAAGTAGCCAATGTAGGATTGACATCATACATCGCATAGATGATCATAATTGATAATGTCACCGTATTGATCGTGTACATGATTGCAGGACCAAGATAATTACGCACTTGATTGACATCTTCGGTCGCACGACTCATTAAATCACCTGTATTATTACGTCTGAAAAAAGCAAAATCCAATGCCTGGTAATGCTGATAGATTTCGTTTTTCAAATCATATTCAATATATCTAGAAATTAAAATAATGGATTGACGCATTAAGAAAAGGAAAATACCTCGTAACAATGCTAATAATAATACGAGTCCGCCAAAATAAAGTAGGCTTTTACCGAAAGCATCATAAATAGATTGCTGGTTCTCAAAACCATCGTACAACTTATACAATTCGATGTTTTCTTTCACCAAGTCAAAGGCTTCTCGGATAACTTTGGCAGGTAGTATACCAAATATATTAGAGATAATAACGAAGATAACACCTGGAATCAAGCGCCATTTGTATTTTATGAAATATTTATTTAAATAAGCTAGATCTTTCATGATTTGCTAACAAAGGTAAGGGTTTAGCTTTAATATTTTCATCGATATGGTAGTATTAAAGTCATAGTTTTATAAATGCGTGAAAAGGTGATTTTAACAAAAATTATTTATTAATTTTGTACAGCCTAAGAAAGGGCAGTTTGAATTATAATTTTGGGTATGCAAAATTCTACTATTTTCAATCTGATGTCCACTGCTGATCATCAGAATTTGTTCTTTTGTAATGATCCTGCTGTAGGACTAAAAGCTATTGTAGCGATCCATGATACGACATTAGGTCCTGCCATTGGCGGAGTACGTATGTTGCCATATGAGTCAGAAGAAGAGGCTATCGAAGATGCATTGCGTCTTTCAAAAGCAATTACTTACAAAGCATCATTAGCTGGGTTGAATTTAGGAGGAGGATGTGCTGTAATCATAGGTAACAACCGTACGGACAAAACAGAAGTTTTGATGCGTCGAGTTGGTAAATTTATCGAAGGATTAAACGGTAATTTCATAGCCTCTATAGACGTAGGTACCACACAAAAAGATTTAGAATACATCCATGCCGAGACGAATTATGTAGCGGGCCTACCCACTTCAATGAACGGAGGAGGAGATACTACAGTTTTTGCGGCACGAGGTGTATTTTATGGAATCAAAGCTGCGATCAAAGAGTTATACGGTGATGATTCCTTAGCAGGACGTAAAGTTGCTGTTCAAGGTGTGGGATCTGTAGGGGAGCATTTAGTTTCTATGCTAAGAAATGAAAATGCACGTGTGTACGTTTCGGATATGACCGAAGAGCGTAAATTGAAAGTAGCGGCTAAGTACAAAGCTGAGCCAATCCAATATAGTACAAGTTATGAATTGGATGTGGATGTATATGCACCATGTGCATTAGGCGGAACTGTCAATCCAGATACTGTGCCTAAAATGCGTTGCAAAATCATAGCGGGTTCTGCAAACAACCAAATCAAAGAAGAAGAAAAAACAATACAATTGTTGAAGGAACATAATATATTGTACACACCAGATTTCTTAATCAATTCAGGAGCTTTAATTAGTTGCTATTCTGAATTGGAAGGATATGGTAATGACCGTACAGAATCATTGATCCGCAATATATATACTGCGACACGTCACGTGCTGCAGCGTTCTAGAGAAGAAAATATTACTACTTATGAGGCAGCGAAGCAATTGGCTGAAAAACGTATTGCGGATATGTCTCTAATCAAACGATAAGTGTAATTGGTCTTCACATTTAAAAGCGTTCTTTATAAATAAATTCGTTCTTATACACTTATGTTAAACAGAAGACACCTTAGAGTTAAGGTTATGCAAACGCTTTATGCGTACAGTTTATCTGACGATAAACAGATTAAGGATTTTGAAAAGGCACTTTTCAAGAATGTAGAAGAGGTAAATGAAATGTACATCTGGACATTGAATTTACTGGATGAAGTAGCTGAATACGTAGTAGTAGATGCCGAGAGTCGTGCCGCAAAATTTTTACCTACAGAGAAGGATAAAATTTTGACAACCAAACTGAATAGCAATACGTTTATTGAGTCGCTGCGTCAAAATAGAACTTACCTTGAGCTGGTAAAAAAATATAAGGTGTCTTGGGAGTTTGACCCAGAGATTGTACGTTCGATCTTTGCGCAGCTAAAAGATTCTGAGGCTTACTTGGAATACTTACAATCGGAAGACCGTAGTATCACTGCCGAGAAAGATATTATCAAATATATCTTCAAAAAAATTATTTTGAAATCGGTAGAAATCGAACAAGTTTTCGAAGAGAAATTCATCAACTGGACAGTGGATAAAGAAGTGTTGCAGGCGATGATTGCTAAAACCTTCAAAAACTTCAGTTCAGAAGTTCCTTCACAAAATAAATTAGCTGATTTGACTCCAAATTGGTCTGAAGATGAAGAGTTTGTTTCAGAATTATTGAAAACATCTATCCGTTACGCGGATGAATATCAACAACTTATTGCTGAAAAAACTAAAAATTGGGAAGCAGATCGTATTGCTTTAATGGATACGCTTTTAATGCGTATGGCAATTAGCGAATTAATCAATTTCCCATCTATACCTGTGAAAGTTACCATCAATGAATACATCGAATTGTCAAAAACATTCAGCACATTGAAAAGTAATACATTTATAAATGGTATATTAGACAAAATTCTTGCAGATTTGACCAAGCAAGGTCGTATTCGTAAGTCAGGAAGAGGACTAAAAGACTAGATATAACTATGAACAAACTATTATTTGCTGGTTTAGCTTTATCCATGCTTGTTGCATGTAATAATTCATCTAAAAACTCAAATGAAGCCGCTGATTCTACAGTAACTGTCGAAGGCGAAGCAACAGCTGTTGGTGGTGGCAAAATTGTATTTGAAGAAAGTAAATATGATTTTGGTACAGTAAAAGAAGGCGCAGTGGTGGATCACACTTTTAAGTTCAAAAATGAAGGAACTGAGCCAGTGATATTAGGTCAAGTATCGACTTCATGTGGATGTACGACTCCTAGCTATACTACAGACCCAGTATTGCCAGGTAAAGAAGGCGAAATAAATGTGAGTTTTAATAGCGCAGGTCATCCTGGTGTTCAGCAAAAGTTAATCACAATTTCTTCCAATGCTGAAACTCCTGTAATGACAGTAGAACTTAGAGGAACAGTAGAAAAGTAAATTATAAATTTTTAAATATATTATGATATCAAATATTTTATTACAAGCAAGTGGTGGTGGTTTAATGGGAATGTTACCAATGGTGTTAATCATCATTGTGTTTTATTTCTTTATGATCAGACCACAAATGAAAAAACAAAAAGATCACAAGAAGTATATCGAAGAATTGGGAGTTAACTCTAAAATCGTGACTACTGCTGGTATTCACGGACGTATTGTAGAAGTATCTGACACTACTTTCTTAGTAGATGTAGGTTCTGGTGTTCGCATTCGCTTTGACAAATCTGCAGTTTCTTTAGATGCGTCAAAAGCTGCTAATGCTGAGCCAAAAGTATAATTTTTGAGTTAAAATATATAAATAGCCATTTGCCTCGTCGGTAAATGGCTTTTTTTATGCGGAATACATTCCCATCCGCATATTTTTTTAACTTTGTGTATATGAAGCAACGCAGGTTTACAAAAATTCATAAAAGAAAGATAAACATCTTTTTGCGTTGTCTCATTATATCGTTTGTCGCTTGGTTGTTGATCGCTGTTTCCAATCAATATACATTTACTATCAAGGCCGGTATTCAATATGTCAATATTCCCGAGAAGCGAGCTTTTCACCCCTTGCAATCTGATACCGTGAATATACGGATTAAAATGAGTGGCTGGCATGTTTTGATGTCACAATTGCGCTCGGATACCACCAATGTGCAAGTCGATTTGAGTGGACTAAATACCAAAAATTTTGTGGTTTTCTCTAATCAAATTGGCTTTATCAATAGACAGTTTTCTTCGGAAAAGAAGGTTATTGGCGTTTCACCGGATACCTTGTATTTCGATTTTTCGCGTCAGACTCAGCGTAAAGTCCCTATAAAAGTTCCAACCAGTATTACCTTCAAAAAGCAATTTGGATTTGTAGGTGACACCAAAATGAATCCTTCTATGGTTACGATTACAGGACCGACCGAAGATGTGACCAATATTGAATATCTGGAAACAGATACGATTAAAGGGGATATGGTATTTACCGATATTCGTACGGTTGCCAATATCAATAAGCACAACAAAACGAATATTACCATTTATCCGCGCATGACTGAAGTGGTCATCCCTGTAGGAGAATTGACCGAAAAAATTATCGAGGTTCCGATTAAAATTACAAATGGTACGCGTTATACATCAGTGCGTACGGTTCCAAGTAAAGTGTCTTTAACAGTTATGGTTCCATTAAAAGATTATGTGAAATGGACAGCCAGCGATTTTGAAGCTATTGTAGATTTAGAAAATTGGGACGAAAGACATGTCAAAAGTTTGCCTGTTCGTATCACTAAGCTGCCTGATTTTGTGCAATTAATAAAGTTGGAACCCCAAAACGTAGATTTCTTCGTTCGTAAATAATAATCCTATGAAATCAATTAAAGTAGGAATCACGGGAGGTATAGGCTCCGGAAAAAGTTTTGTAGCTAAAATCTTCAAGACAATGGGTATTCCTTTTTATGATGCAGATAAGGAAGCTAAATTAATAATGACACGAAGTGTTATTATTCGTGAAGGATTGATTCAAGCTTTTGGGGAGGAAGTGTATTTTGAAGATGGAAGTCTGAATCGAAAATGGTTGTCTGCACAAGTATTTAATAATCCCGAAAAATTGGAACTGCTAAATACTATCGTTCATCCCGTGGTCATTCAAGATGCGGTAGATTGGGCTAATACGCAAACTTCATGTTACAGCCTGAAAGAGGCAGCACTTTTGTTTGAATCAGGCTCTTATAAGACCTTAGATTATACTATTCTGGTCGTGGCCCCAGAAGAATTGAGAATAGAGCGTGTAATGAATCGTGATGGGGTGAGCCGAGAAGAAGTCCTCAATAGAATCAACAAGCAAATGCCCGAGGAGGAAAAAAGAAAATTGGCTGATTTTATCATTGTCAATAATGGCATTCAACCTTTAATTCCTCAACTATATGAAATACATAAACAGCTAATACGTACATGCTAAAAACAGATATTTTAGAAGATTTTTTAATAGAGAATGAGTTAGGTTATTATTGTGTGTATGGTGATTTCTATATCGATCCAAAATATCCTGTTTCAAAAGCCGTGATTTCGCATGCGCATGGTGACCATGCCGTTCCAGGACATCATACGATTTTTGCTACTTCAAATACGATTGCTTTTATGCAGCATCGTTTCACTAAGCAACCTTTAAATTCTTATTTTCCAAAGGAATATAAACAGGATTTTAAAATAGGGGAGGTACAAATATCATTTATTCCTGCTGGACATATTTTAGGTTCTGCGCAGATTCTAATGGAATATAAAGGCGTTCGTTATCTTTATACGGGTGATTACAAATTGCAAGAAGATAGTACTTGTGAGGCTTTAGAATATGTCAAAGCGGATGTGTTGATAACAGAAACTACGTTCGCAGATCCAGCAGTTATCCATCCCAATCCGATTGAAGAAATCAAAAAGCTAAATTCAACAAAATTGAATATAATGTTGGGTTGTTATGCGTTAGGAAAGGCACAACGTATTACAAATTTAATCAACACCTACTGTCCCCAAAAGATTGTTTACACACATCATAATATAGCGCCTATTCATCGTATTTATGATGAAAAAGGTTTTGTCAAACTTAGCTATGAAATTTATAATAGAAAGGCTTTAAAGGACGGTCAAGATAAGATATATCTTGTTCCCCCAATGACCTTTCATAATTATTTCCGTGCAAAGAATGTGGTACGTGTGTTTGCTTCAGGTTGGAAGCGATTGCAGAATTATAACGATATGACGTTGTTTATTTCGGATCATATTGATTGGAATGATTTGAACCATTTTATTACGGAAGTCCAACCAACTGAAATTTGGACTGTACATGGTGAAGGTATTCACCTTAAACATCATTATGAGGGAAAAATAAAAGTCAGAAATATATTGAAATAGCTGTCTGGCTATTTCAATATATTATCTTCTTCACTACTGCTTTCTTCTCCTCGCATCGAAAAATACGAACTGATTTTCTCTCTTCTCTTCAGCATAAGATAGCCAAGTATAATCAATAAGATATTCCCTAATTGAAAATTTATACCAAAAGAATAGGCACTAGTAAGGCCTGAACCGTTGGAATTAAAATTAAGATCTAAAAAGTTCAGTAATCCCAAATAATACTTAAAAAACCAATAGTCACCACTAATAAATGAATAAATTCAGGTTTAGTAGTTTGGATCTTGTCGTCATAACCAGAAAGTAACCAATTCGCAAGCCAATCAGTCTTTACTAAGAAAATGTAAGCAAAGACGATGGGAATAATGAAAGTTGTGATTTGATTGCTATTGGCTGTTGATGGAAGAGCGTTAAAAACTGAATTTAAAAATCCGAAAATTCCTATTCCGATCAAGTATAGAAAATAGACTCCGAAAGCTTTTATTATGATTTTAAGCAAGTTTGAAATTAACATAGGTAAAAAGTTTTAATTGGAGGTTTATTAAAAATAGTTATATCTCTACACATATACAATTGCCACAAAACATTTTGAAGCATTCTGGGTTTATATAGTTGTGTCACATTAATAAATACTACTAACATGAACAAATTCTTTAGAGCATTGATAGCAGGCTGGGGTGCCAAGAAAATGGGACTTGGGTGCTTCGGGACGATAATCGTTTTTATAATTATCTACTATTTATTGGGATATTTAGGATAAAATACGAAAAAAAAAGCTTCACATTTGTGAAGCTTTTTTTGTGGTGCCAGCTGGATTCGAACCAGCGACACAAGGATTTTCAGTCCTTTGCTCTACCAACTGAGCTATGGCACCTTTTAAGTTTTTGATTTGAAACTGTTACTTTCAGTTTTAGTGGTGGTGCCAGCTGGATTCGAACCAGCGACACAAGGATTTTCAGTCCTTTGCTCTACCAACTGAGCTATGGCACCTTTTTAGCAACTATTTGTTCCCTTGTTGCGTTGCAAATGTAGCTTCTTTTTTTTAATTCTAAAACATTCCAAGTAATTATTTTCGGTATTTTTTCCAATTCCTTGATTTTGATTGAGATAAAATTACATGAAATAAACACGTTAATAAAGGAATTAAGGGTATCTTTGCACTTTAATAATTTGATATGAGTAAAAAGGGTAGAGTATTGGTCGCGATGAGTGGTGGTGTAGACAGTTCAGTTGCGGCTGTAATGTTGCACGAACAGGGCTATGAAGTGATCGGTATTACGATGAAAACTTGGGACTATGCAAGTTCCGGTGGATCATCGAAGGAAACAGGCTGTTGTAGCTTGGACAGTATCAATGATGCGCGTTCATTAGCTGTAAGTTATGGTTTCCCACACTACATACTAGATATACGTAACGAATTTGGTGATTATGTCATTGACAATTTTGTGGATGAGTATATTGCAGGTCGTACACCTAATCCATGTGTGCTATGTAATACACACATCAAGTGGGAAGCTTTGATTAAGCGTGCAGATAAATTGGATTGTGAATTTATAGCTACAGGGCACTATGCTAATATTCGTCAGCATGATAATGGTCGTTTTGTAATTTCAAAAGGATTGGATGAGCATAAGGATCAGTCTTATGTACTTTGGGGAGTGTCGCAGGAAAATTTAGCGCGTACGCAATTTCCTTTAGGATCTTTCCGTAAGTCAGAAATCAAACAAATGGCTTTGGATATGGGGCAACAAGAATTGGCGAATAAATCTGAGAGCTATGAGATCTGTTTCGTACCGAATAATGATTACCGTGACTTCTTAAGACACAAAAGACCTTCTTTGGATCAAGAGATCGGACCAGGTAACTTCATCTTATCGGATGGTACTGTAGTGGGAAAACATATTGGTTATCCTTACTTCACGATTGGACAACGTAAAGGATTAGGTATTGCCTTGGGTAAACCGATGTTTGTGATTGAAATCTTGCCAGAAAGTAATTCGGTAGTATTAGGCGAAGAGCATGAGTTGGAAAAAACACAAGCTTGGGTGCGTAATATCAATTTGGTGAAATATGCTTCAATTGAAGAGCCGATGGAAGCGGTTACGAAGATCCGTTACAAAGATTCAGGTGCACAATCTATCTTAACACAACACGGAGACACGATGCAAGTGGATTTCCCACATGCTGTAAAAGGTATTGCTCCAGGACAATCTGCTGTATTCTACGAAGGAAACGATCTTTTGGGTGGTGGATTTTTGATGAAATAAGTAATATTAAATATATCTAGAGAAAGCAAGCTATTAAAGCTTGCTTTCTTTTTTTACCCTACGTTTGGTCGTCGTAGGTTTATTTTGCTGTTTGAAATCATATTGTCTTTCTAAATACTTTATGATTTCTGCTGCAATATCTTTTTGCGTTGCTTTTTCAATACCTTCTAAACCAGGTGAAGAATTAACTTCCAAAATCAACGGTCCTCTTGAAGATTGAAGCATATCTACTCCTGCAACAGTTAATCCCATGGCTTTTGCCGCCGCTACTGCCGTTTCTTTTTCTTTGCGTGTTAATTTGATAATTTCAGCTGAGCCTCCACGGTGAAGATTCGAACGAAATTCTCCTTCTTTTGCGGTACGCTTCATAGCGCCTACGACTTTCCCATCTACTACAAAAGCTCTAATATCCGAACCTTTAGCTTCTTTGATGTATTCTTGAATCAAAATATTGTTTCCAAGACCATAAAAAGCTTCAATTACTGAAGATGCTGCTTTCTTTGTTTCTGCTAATACTACACCAATACCCTGCGTTCCTTCTAATAATTTGATAACGAGAGGCGCTCCTCCAACCATGTTGATCAAATCATCTACATCAGAAGCCATACGTGCAAAACCTGTAGTTGGTAATCCTAAACCTGCACCTGAAAGTATTTGCATACAACGCAACTTATCTCGAGAACGTGTGATGGCTTGACTTGGATTTGCCGAAATCACATCCATAACTTCGAATTGACGAACAATCGCTGACCCATAAAACGTCACGGATGATCCTATTCGAGGTATGATGGCATCGATATCGTTGATATCCTGTCCTTTGTAATGAATGCTAGGTTTTCCTTGTTGGATACCTACATAACATTTGCTGTGGTCCATGACAATACATTCATGCCCACGTGCTATTGCTGCTTCTACTAGACGACGTGTCGAATAGATGTTTTTATTGGTCGATAAGACTGCTATTTTCACAAAAAATGCGTGTTAAACTATGCTATAAACAAGAAACTATATAATTGGTTTTAATCCTATTAAAAGGAATTAGAGGCTAAGTTCTTTTTTGAAACATCCACAAGAAATTTCTTACTAATGAAATTTCTACCTAATAACATGGGGTAGGACATGGAAGAACGATCGCGGAGGGACAATTTGATATCATATAGCTGATCAAACATTCTGATTTTTGTTACAAAAATATGTCTCGTTTCTGTCTGTCCAAATGAACTTTTGACTACTCTCTCGCGATGTATCGGAAAGATAATGGTGAGGATTTCTTCGTCTTCTAAATGCGGTTTGATGTGACAGGTAATAAAACGCTGATCATTCTTTTCCGTGATTTCGAAATCCTCACAATGTAAAACTGAAGTGTCTGCTCCGGTATCAATCTTTGCTTCGATATTGTACATTCCCAATTCAGGAAGGTCAATAATCTCTGTGCGACCAATGATGAGCTTATCTTTCACAAATATTATTCGTAGATAAATGTGCCGTAAGGCGACTGAACTGTCACTTGTTTTTTGTCGCTCGCTTCTACACGACCAATAATCTGTGCAGGAATGCCAAACGATTCAGAAATAGCAATAATATCTTGCGCAATTTCTTCCGAAACGTATAATTCCATGCGGTGTCCCATATTGAATACTTTGTACATTTCTTGCCAATCTGTATTCGATTCTTTTTGAATTAATTCAAAAAGTGGAGGAATAGGGAATAAGTTATCTTTGATGACGTGTACATTATCCACAAAGTGAAGCACTTTAGTTTGTGCACCACCCGAACAGTGTACCATACCGTCAATTTGTGAACGGTATTTGTCTAAGATTTGTTTGATCACAGGCGCGTAGGTACGCGTAGGAGATAATACTAATTTACCTGCTGTTACTACTTCGCCAGTTTCTGTGGTGATTTTATCGGTCAATGCTTTACCACCAGCAAATACTAAATCGTAAGGAACTACTGGGTCGAAACTTTCAGGATATTTCTCTGCAATATATTTGCTAAATACGTCGTGACGAGCGGAAGTCAAACCATTAGAACCCATGCCGCCGTTGTATTCTTTTTCGTAAGTCGCTTTTCCGTATGATGCCAAACCAACGATTACATTGCCTGGTTTGATATTGTGGTTAGAAATTACATCTTCGCGTTTCATACGGCAAGTTACCGTACTATCTACGATGATTGTGCGTACCAGATCACCCACATCAGCAGTTTCACCACCTGTAGAGTAGATGCCTACTCCCATTTCTCGCAATTCAGCCAAAATTTCTTCTGTACCGTTGATGATTTCAGCGATTACTTCACCCGGAATATTGTTTTTGTTACGTCCAATTGTGGATGATAAAATGATATTATCAATTGCTCCGACACACAACAAATCATCTAAATTCATGATGATGGCATCTTGCGCAATACCTTTCCAAACGGAGATATCGCCAGTTTCTTTCCAATATACGTATGCTAAAGACGATTTAGTACCAGCACCATCTGCGTGCATAATGTTGCACCATTGTTCATCACCACCCAATATATCAGGGATGATTTTGCAGAAAGCTTTGGGGTATAAACCTTTGTCGATATTTTTTATGGCATTGTGTACATCCTCTTTCCCAGCGGATACACCTCTTTGGTTGTATTTTAAGTCTGACATCTTGCCACAAAAATAATCAAAGCATATGATTATAGCTAAAGTTTTTTACAAACACTATATCGCAGTTTTCCACGATTAAATTTTTATAATTTCCCAATGCTGCAAGAGTTTTTCAATTGAGAACTGTGCGTTGGCAGGGCTAGTACTCGGTAAGGTGATATAATTTAGGTTTTCTTGCTTTTTGAAATACTTCTCAAAAAGTTTTTGAGCTTTTTGCCCGTTAAAAATAACATTTGAAATAGCTGGCTTTTCAGCTAATAATTGAGGGATTGTATTTGGAATAACTTCCGAAATATCCGTGTCCATACTTCCGGGACGAATAGCCGAAGCGCATACATCCCAAAGAGCAATCTGCTGTTGATGAAGGAGCTTTATTCTCTCAGAATAATCAGATGTAAATTCTTGCTCAAAAAGTGCAAATAGCACTTTCCAAAATCTATTTTGAGGATGCGCATAATATTGGTCTTTCGCAATAGATAAATCTCCTGGCAAAGAGCCAAGAATAAGTATTCTAGGTTGATTTGGAATTATCGGAGCAAAAGATTGTTTGAGCATATTTCTATAAATTACAACAATCCCATTTTCTCTTCGGCTTCAAATACAGAATCAATTTGCCATTTCAACGGATCTTTGGAAGCAGCAACGGCTAATCTGTCGCAACGCTCATTTAAAGGATGGCCCGCATGTCCTTTTACCCAAACCAATTTCACATCGTGCAATTTGTAGGATTGCATTAATCGCATCCAAAGGTCTTTGTTTTTTTTGCCAGCAAATCCTTTTTGAATCCAACCATTGATCCATTTTTTATCAATAGCATCGATAAAATATTTGGAATCGGAATAGATTGTGACTTTTTGTTTTATATTTTTTAGTGCTTCCAAACCCACAATCACCGCCATCAATTCCATGCGGTTATTTGTTGTTTTGCGGTATCCTCCCGAAAATTCTTTCTCAATTAATTTGCCTTGAAAATCAGGATTCGATCCCGTATATATTGTACGTAAAATAGTGCCATATCCACCTGGACCAGGATTGCCACTTGAGGCGCCGTCTGTATATAATTCAATCATTATCTACAAAAATACGATTTTGCTTTTCATTATTCGGTTTACATATTTTAAATACTTATTTTTAAAGGGTAAACCTTTTAGCATTATGAAAAATAAACTTTTTGCAGTTTTGTACTGTATAATTGCGCTTCCAACTTTTGCCCAAAACACACTAACGAAGGAATCCCAGAAGATGGAATGGTTTGATGACGCGAAATTGGGCATTTTTATTCATTGGGGAATTTATGCGGTTAATGGCTTATCGGAGTCGTGGTCTTTTTTCAACAACTACACAAGTCATGAAAATTATCTTGAACAATTAAATGGTTTCACGGGAAAAAATTATAATCCGCAACAGTGGGTTAAACTGATTGAAGAGTCAGGAGCTAAATACACTGTAATTACGTCGAAACATCACGATGGAATAGCACTTTGGGATACCAAAGCGGAGAAAGGTTTATCTACAGCAAAAGATGCTGTCGCAAAAAAGGATGTGCTTACGCCTTTCATTCAGGCGGTGAAAAAATCGAATCTGAAAACAGGAATTTATTTTTCACTACCCGATTGGAGTCATCCTTATTATGATATCAAAACCAAAACTCAAAAGCGTTATGATTTAAAGCAAGAACCTCAACGATGGGGAAACTTTGTGGATTTTTATCAAACACAATTAACCGAAATTTCACAGCAATTTAAACCAGATTTATTGTGGTTTGATGGCGATTGGGAACATTCATCAGAAGAATGGAAAGCTGAAGAAAGTTTGAATTTATTACGAAAGTACAATCCAAATATTATCATCAATTCACGTTTAAATCATCATGGAGATTATGAAACACCTGAGCAAGGAATTCCTGTAGAAAGACCTAAAGGTAGATATTGGGAATTGTGCTATACCATGAATGACTCCTGGGGATATCAGCATTTTGACCACAATTATAAAACACCCAATATGATCGTGCGAACGCTGGTAGATTGTATATCCATGGGAGGCAATTTATTGTTAGATATTGGTCCTAAGGAAGATGGAACTATTCCCCACGAGCAAATAGAGATTTTAAAAGAATTAGGTCGCTGGACAAAGAAACATACAGAAGCGGTATATGGCACACGAGCTGGTATCGGTTCTGAGTATATTTTTGAGAAGAATGCTTTTTCTAAAGATGGTAAAACCTTATATATATACTTAGAAAATGTGAAAGAACAAATCGTTCTTTCTAGTTTGCAATCAAGACCTAAAAGTGTAAAAGTAGTTGGAAGTGGAGAGAAGTTGACTTTCGATTTTACACAACAAACTTTATTAGTGGGATTAGAGGATATTACTTTTGATCCGACAGTAACTGTATTAGCTGTTGAATTTGAAGAAAAGCCAACTTTTAATTTAAAACGAATAATCGTTCCTACAGATTTAAAATTTGTGCATACTATAGCGCATCCTTATGCGGGTATAAAAGAAATAGTAAGAAACACGAGTATTGGTGCTAATTTATTCAAAGGAAAATTGAATGATGATGCGAGTGAGATTGATAAAGACATACACTTTGCTTCGGAAACCGTCAATCAATGGGTGAAAAAACATGCTGAAGTATTGTATGATGCAAAAAAAGGTATTGATGGAAATCACTATAATGGTTATTCTGCGCTTTCTCCAGACAGACAGACCTTATATCTATTTGTGGAAGGAAAACCGACAGGACCAATTGCTTTGAAAGGTATTAAAAATGCAATATCAAGAATTCGTATTGTAGGAGAAGGCTCAATGATAGGGCACCAAATTTTCAACAAATTGTATTGGTCTGATCGACCAGGAATTATTTATATTGATATCCCCGAAAATCGACTGGATAAACATATGACTGTGATCGCTGTTTTATTAGACAAACCAATAGAATTGCACAAAGAAGAAGTAAAAGCTATAGAAAGTAATTTGTAAATAATAGAGTTCGGAATGTCTAATAAGGTATTCCGAATTTTCTTTTCAAAGGACGGAATATCATGGAGGTAAATACCACAATCAATAAACCTATGATACAACCTACAGCCACGGAACCAAAACGATAAATTGGTGCTTCTACCATGGAGGATTCGTGTGGTTGAACCATAATAATGAGTAAAGCGACCAAAGCTACTCGTGCCATATTTAATACATTGAAAAGTCGACATACTACGATAGTTATAAATACACCCAATAGTATAGAATAGACAGAAGGTTCGAGGAATAACAATAAAAGCATGGCGACAGCAGAACCTATAAAATTGGATTTAAACCGTTCTGTGGATAATCTTCGCGTATCTTTTTCCTCAGGTGAAATAACGAGGATAATGGAAAGTAAGGTCCAAAAGAGCTCAAAATCTGGAAACTCAATGTACAGCTTATAACCGATCAAAAATCCTATACAACATCTAATAATGTAGATAAGTAGGGGAGATGATACGATTCTTTTAAGCAGTTTGTCGAGCATTAAGGTTTGATTTGTACTGCAAAATTACGGAATCTATTTTGAGTAAAAAAGAAAACCTTCCATTCGGAAGGTTTTCTTTTATTTCGCGGTAATGGTTACTTTTCCCTCTTTACCTGGAGAACCAGAATAAATCTGTCCCTGAGGTACCCCACGCAGTCCGGGTGCAGAACGGCTGATTTGATCATAAATATTTCTCAAATCCGAAGAAGGCGTGACACGCAAACCTCCTGGTGTTACATCCGTGTGTAAATAATTATTAGCCTTTTTATTCTCAGTCTGAGGTGTAATACCCTGCGCATTATAAACGATATTGATATCTCCCGCATCTCCATTTGGATCGGTTTTAGTTCCATTGTTGGCGTCCTGCCCCCGAGCAACAACGTATAATGAACCTAACTTTTGGAAGTTAATATCAATATCAAAATTTGACGCATTATTTTGTCCTGCACGACCGCTGATAAATACTTTATCCCCAATCTCTGCATAACCCACTATTAGCTTTACATCTTTTTTGCCATAAAACTGCAAAGAAGATTTGTCTTTCATTATCAGTGTGTCTATATGGACCACAGCAGAAGAATCTCGATTGCGCTCAGCGAACACTTTCTTCTCTTTCTTATCCAATACTAATTTGGAAATTTTAACTTCATTGCTTTGCGCATTTACACTCCCAATTAAAATGAAAAGCGATAGCGCAAAGGTTAATATTCCTGTAATTTTCATAGTAACTCCTTTTAGTTTAACTTAAATACTCCACGATGAGTTTTGCGGTACGAGCTGAGGCTCCTGGCGTGCCTAATTTCTCCGCTAATACATCGTAATTTTCTAAGATACTTTCTCTATGCTCGGTTTCAACGATGATTTTTCCGATCTCATCTTTGATATCCGATGCTGTACAATCTTCCTGTATCAGTTCAATAACTGACAGATAATTGTTGATAAGGTTTACTAAGGAGATGAATTTAACTTTTATTAATTTTCGAGCAAGCCATACTGAAATAGGATTTGCTTTGTACACCACTACCTGGGGCACACGTAGTATCCCTGTTTCCAATGTCGCTGTTCCACTAGTTACAACAGCAGCTTCTGCATTCTTTAATAAATCATAAGTTTGATCAAAAACTACTGGAATTCCCAAATCGCCAATAAATTGCTGATAATACGCCTGATCAAAATTTGGTGCTCCAGCGATAACCAATTGATGTTTTGGAAATGAAAAACTAACATCTACCATTTCAGGTAAAATCTCCTCAATTTCCATTTTACGACTGCCTGGTAAAAGCGCAATAATTGGAGCATCGGTTAGATTGTTGTCCTGACGGAAATTTGGGTTAAATTCATAAGTAGAAATTGCATCAAGTAGGGGATTACCTACGTAATCCACTTTCATACCAAAACGCTTATAGAAATCTACTTCAAATGGAAGGATACAGAACATGTGGTCGACCACCTTTTTGATTTTGTGCACACGCCCTTGATTCCAAGCCCAGATTTTTGGAGAAATATAATAGCAAACTTTGATTCCTTGCTTCTTCGCGAACGAAGCAATTTTCATGTTGAAACCTGGAAAGTCAATTAAAATAACTGTGTCAGGTTGGTAAGCTAAAATATCTTCCTTTACAGCTTTGAGATTTTTAGAGATTGTACTCAGGTTTTTCAATACTTCGACAAATCCCATAAAAGCCATTTGTGAAGTATGAATCAAAGCTTGTTGATCAGCAGCTTCTTGCATTTTATTTCCGCCAACGATTTTAAATTCCGCTTGCGGATCTTCCACTTTCAATGCTTTGATCAAATTAGCACCATGTAAATCTCCCGATGTCTCTCCAGCTATAATGTAGTATTTCATGTAATTTCCTTTTGAAACCTTAAAGATAAGTAATCTTTTAGGATGGATGCGGTTTTGGATAGGATTCCATAATGTATCTCAAAAAAAATTACATAAAATCAAAAAAGCTCATTACTTGGAGATAATGAGCTTATATATTTATTAAAATATCGTCGATTTGAGTTTCTTTCCGTCATTTCGAACAAAACGAAGTGTAGAGAGAAATCTAATATCAGATTTCTCCTTACGTCGAAATGACGCTTTTCAAATAATGTTCTTCTACTTGAGAACAAAAAATCTAAATACCTAACTCTAATTGGAAAGTACCACCCCAACCATTTTTCTTGTGGCTATTAGAATACATACCATCTTTTACGGTATAATTTCCATTTAATTGGAATTTCAATCGGTGTGCTTTTAAGTATTTTGTTAAACCAATTTCTAATACTTCTGTCTGGTTTTCAAATTGCGAAATCTGCTCATGTGGTTTTAAATAAGTGTAACGTGCAGCGATTTCGTAACCTTTATTCAATAAGTAAGAAGTTTGTTGATTCACACCCCAACCTTTATAGGCGTAGGTTTCTTCTGCAGGATCTTCTTCTAGATAATTGATAGGATTATCTACATCGCGACGCATATATTCCACTTGATAGGCAAATCCTCGATATTTGAAAATCGCATCTGCAAAACTTGTTTTCAATGTAAAAGGATTCAAGACATATTTGCCCAATTGACCGCCTTCACGTATGGTTCGATCATTATAGCTGTAACCTCCCCCAATAGACAATTTTGGTTTTTCTTCTCTTTCCAAATCTCCTTCGGAATAATCTCCAGAGTTTTCAAATTGACCAAAAGGCAAAAATTCTACTCGACCAGTGTAGGCTAATCCGTCATCTGTACCATTTGCAGGTCTTCCTTCACCAGTGGAGATAGCAGCCTTCGCATTGAATGGCATATTGCCAATTTTCTTGCTCAAATTTAATGAAACACCAAAATCTCGATCCAGGGTAAAATTACTGTTCACTAAAGAGCGGTCGGCAAATTGTAATTGTCCCGAAGAATTGACGCGCTGTCTATTGCCTGGCAATTTATTTTGCCCTACTGAAATATATAAATCATCCGAAAAATTATAGAACATAACAGCGTCACGCACGATGTTGGGAATTCCAGAATCGTCTATATCCTGGTCTCCACGGCTAAAAGCTAATTGTACGGAGTAAGAAATCTTTTTAGTATAAATATATCCATCCATACGCATACGTAGGCGACGAATTCTCGCATCAAATTTACCGTTGTCTTCCCCATCAATTACATTATTAAAACCGACACGATTTTGCATACGAAAACGAAAGTTCGTATAGAATAAAGAGTCTTTTGAAGTATATTGAATTCCTTTGAAATTTAGAATAGTAGCTCGATCATCTCTTTCCTGCGCTTGAACAAACGTTGTAAAGCACGCAGCTATGGTAGCAGCAATTATTACAGTCTTTTTATAAATCATTCGGGTCATAAATTATTCTATTTTAGTTCAAACTATGTTGCAATCTATGGTTAGTTAAATGTTTATATAACATTAACTTAACACAAATATATACTTCGAATCTGGAAAAAAATGGGAAAATGAATAATCTAATTTAATGTTAATATATCCTTAACATTAAATTAACCTATCTATAGAAAAATAGTTCTATTGATTACAGAAAGAAGAAAAAACTGTGGAATGAGAAGAAGAATGGTATTATTTTAAATCTGATTCTGCTTCTCTAGCGTCAATTTGGTGTTGCTTGTAGTTTTCAATAGCGTTTTTACTGGCTTTTTGAGAAACATAAATAGCCAAAATTGCTATTACAGTAACTATGCTGATACCCCAAACATACTTGCGTTTGTCTTGCTTTACCAACCAATACATTAAAATAATATATGGAATAGCGAAAATAACGTAAAAAATAATGCTTGGACCTACCATGACTGTTTATTTAAATATTGGGTACAAAATTAGATTATTTCAAAGGATAAACAAAATCGATAAGTGTTATTGACGAAAGGATGAGAAATAAATTGTTTTTTAAACATTTCAACGTTATAGATGTCTTATTAAAAGATTGATTAAATACAGATTTAACCTGTAGTTTTTTTGAAAAAAAACTACAATTCTATTGCATAAAGAAAAAAATATTTTAATACTTTTGCGCTGTCAGATTTAAGAAATAAAACATATTATTCAATGTATTGTACAAGAGAAGATATTACCACTAAGAAACAAGCTTTTAATAAGCTTGTGCAGATGGTTATGGCTTCTTTCAATAGGTTGAATTGTCCAATTCTGCGATTTCGACGACCTATTCTGCCTCGAGCTTGATTTCGGAGGCAGGACACATTAGCTTCATCAAAATTCGTGTAGCTCTACGAGTTTTACAATCCTTAGTTATTTTATTATTTGCACGAGAGTGCGTTAATTATTAGGTCGACATCTTAAGATGACAATTTCAGATTTTTTAATTATTCCTGCTACAGCTGAACACGTGATTCATGCCGAGGCAATCTGTAACGAAATGTTTGAGTCCGCAAAAGCACGTGGAACGGGTATTGCGAGACGTAAACCAGAATATGTAGCCAAAAAGATGGAAGAGGGGAAAGCGGTTATCGCGTTACATAAGGATGGACGTTGGGCAGGCTTTTGCTATATCGAGACATGGTCACATGGTGACTATGTAGCGAACTCGGGACTTATCGTTAGTCCTGAATTCCGTAAAGTAGGTCTGGCTAAAGCTATTAAAAAGCGTGTTTTCGAACTTTCACACGAAAAATATCCAAAAGCTAAAATTTTCGGATTAACTACAGGTTTGGCTGTCATGAAAATCAACTCAGAGTTGGGCTATGAACCTGTTACCTATTCTGAATTGACACAGGATGAAGAGTTTTGGGCGGGTTGCAAAAGCTGTATCAACTACGATATTTTGGTAAGTAAGGACCGTAAAAACTGTATGTGTACGGCTATGCTTTGGGATCCTGCAGAAAAAGCGAAAGAGTTGGAAGAAAGATTACGTCGCAGAGCAGAAGCTAAGGAACGTTTGGAAAGAATATCCAAAAAACAATCGCTATTGAAACGTATTGAAGCAAAATTGTGGCGTTCTACCAAGAAAATTGTCGCTGCGGTATTACCTGAAAAGGTTTCTACAGCAAAAAATTATAATTAGTACATTTGTAATACATTAGAAATAAGGATACTTCCTGTAAAATATTTATATAAAGAATGAAAAAAGTAGTTTTAGCATTTAGTGGTGGTTTAGATACATCTTTTTGTTGTATTTATCTTTCTAAAGATTTAGGTTTAGAAGTACACTCAGTAGTAGTGAATACAGGTGGTTTTTCGGATGAAGAACTTAAAAATATCGAAGCTCGTGCTTACGAGTTGGGTGTGAAATCGCATACAACAATTGACGAAACTGAAAACTACTACCGCGAAACTATTAAATATTTGATTTTTGGTAATGTATTGAAAAATGCAACTTATCCATTGTCAGTATCAGCAGAACGTGTGTGTCAAGCAACAGCTATCGCAAATTATGTAAAGAAAATCGGCGCAGAATCCGTAGCACATGGTTCTACAGGTGCTGGTAACGATCAAGTTCGTTTTGATATGATTTTCAACACTTTGATTCCAGGTGTAGAAATTATTACGCCAATCCGTGATTTGAAATTATCTCGCGAGGCTGAAATCGAATACTTAGGTAAACACGGTTTTCCTTACAGCGCTGAAAAAGCGAAATATTCTATCAACAAAGGACTTTGGGGTACTTCAGTAGGTGGTGCTGAAACATTAACTTCAAACCAATACTTGCCAGAATCAGCATGGCCTACTCCAGCGACTTCTACAGAGCCTCAAACCATTACTATCGATTTCGAGAAAGGTGAGCCTGTAGCATTAAACGGTGAGAAAATTGGAGCTGTAAAAGTTATTCAACAATTACAAGATCTAGCACAGCCTTACGGCATTGGTCGTGATATTCACGTTGGTGATACTATTATCGGAATCAAAGGTCGTGTAGGTTTCGAAGCTGCTGGTCCGATGATTCTTGTGAAAGCACACCATACTTTAGAAAAACATACATTGACTAAATGGCAACTTTCGTGGAAAGATCAAATTGCTGCTTTCTATGGTAACTGGATGCACGAAGGTCAAATGCACGATCCCGTTATGCGTGATATCGAAGCTTTCTTGACTTCAGCACAAGAAACAGTAACAGGTCGTGTTATTGTTGAATTACACCCTTATCGTTTTGTGATTAACGGCATTGAGTCAGCACACGATTTGATGAATAATAAATTCGGTAGTTACGGTGAGATGAATGCGGGATACACAGGAGAGGATGTAAAAGGGTTCTCTAAAATATTCGGAAACCAAACTATCATTTGGCATAAAGTAAATAGCAAAGGCTAATGATTGTTCTTGGTACATTAGATAATTTAAATGATTTAGTGAACCTATTTGATCAATATAGAATCTTTTATAAGAAAGATTCTGATCTAGAAGGTGCTGAGAAATTTTTATCTGAACGTATCAAAAATCAAGAGTCTGTTATTTATATCTATTATGATAAAAATATTCCGGTAGGGTTTACACAACTCTACCCTAAATATTCTTCAGCACGAATGGTGCGAAACTGGATTTTGAATGATTTATTCGTGCTGAAAGAATATAGAAAAACTGGGATAGCCACTCAGTTGATTAATCAAGCTATTGAATTTGCAAAATCCAAGGATGCAAATTTTGTACAGTTAGAAACCCAAGTTGATAATTTCGTAGCACAAAAGCTCTATCAACATTTAAGTTTTGAATTGCAGGGACCTGATGAAGAATTCCTGCTTTATAAAAAGTTTATATAAACCTTAACTTTCAATATGAGCAAAATAAGAGTAGGAATAATCGGTTCAGCAGGATATACAGGTGGAGAATTATTACGGATTTTAATATTTCACCCTGAAGTAGAAATTGTATTTGCAAATTCTGCATCCAATGCTGGCAATAAATTATATGATGTACATAACGATTTATTCGGTGATACAGAATTGGAATTCTCTTCGGATTTTCATTCAAACATTGATGTGTTGTTTTTGTGTGTGGGACATGGTGATGCACGTAAGTTTTTGGATGCAAATCCTGTTGACCCTTCGGTGAAAATCATTGATTTATCGCAAGATTATAGATTGCGTGCAAATACCAGTTATCAAGGCAAAAACTTTGTTTATGGTTTGCCCGAATTAAATCGTGAAGCGATTAAATCTGCACAATATATTGCGAACCCTGGCTGTTTTGCTACGAATATTCAATTGGCATTATTGCCTTTGGCGTCGAAAGGTCTTTTGCCTTCGCAAATTCATATCAATGCAACGACAGGTTCGACAGGTGCTGGTCAAAAACCAACAGCAACGTCTCATTTCTCATGGCGTAACAACAACTTGTCAGCATACAAATCTTTCGAACACCAACATTTGCAAGAAATATCAGAGTCTTTGGATCAATTGCAAAATGAGTTTCTACCAGAATCGGATAAATCATTATTAGATAGAGCTGCGGAGAAAATCAACTTCGTGCCACAACGTGGAGATTTCACGCGTGGTATTTTCTCTGCAATTTACGTAGATTCGGATTTGACAGAAGATGAAGCTTATGATTTGTATAATTCATACTATGCTTCGCATCCTTTTACATCAGTTTCTAAAGCAAATATTGATTTGAAACAAGTTGTGAATACGAACAAATCTATTATCCATTTAGAAAAACATGGTAATAAGTTGTTGATACTAAATGCTACGGACAACTTATTAAAAGGAGCCTCCGGTCAAGCTGTTCAAAACATGAACTTAATGTTTGGTCTGGATGAACGTTCAGGACTTAATTTAAAATCCGTAGGATTTTAATCCATAAAAGATTTATATTTTTGTAAAGCCATCTTTTCCCGATGGCTTTATTTATTTCTATGGCATTCGATACATTTAATTTTTCTAAAGTAAATTTCAAGAACGAGATTTTAGCAGGTCTAACGGTTTCTATGACGATGATTCCAGAGTCTTTATCTTTTGCTATTCTAGCGGGATTAACGCCTTTGATGGGATTATACGCAGCATTTTTGATGGGGATAGTTACCGCTATTTTGGGTGGAAGACCAGGATTAGTTTCTGGAGGAGCAGGAGCCACTATTGTGGTGTTGATGGCTTTAATTGTATCGCATGGTGTAGAATATTTGTTTGCTGCTATCATTCTTGCTGGATTAATTCAGATTCTTGTTGGTGTATTTAAGTTAGGGAAATTCGTACGGTTGATACCACAGCCGGTGATGTATGGCTTCTTAAATGGTTTGGCTATCATTATTTTCATGGCGCAGGTAGAGCAGTTCAAAGTCATAGAAAAAGGTATGTCCACTTGGATGTCAGGCACAAGCCTTTATGTAATGGGAGGATTAACTTTAATCACTATATTGATTGTACTGGGATTTCCGAAACTGACCAAAGCTGTTCCTGCCTCTTTGGTAGCGATTATAGTTACAGCAACGTTGGTGTTCTTCACGGGGATTGATACTAAGAAAGTGCTAGATATTGCATCAGTTAGTGGATCATTACCTTCCTTTCACATTCCAATGGTTCCTTTGCATTGGGAAACACTTGAAGTTGTGTTTCCTTATGCCTTAATCATGGCTGGAGTAGGCTTGGTAGAATCCTTATTGACCTTAAGTATGGTTGATGAAATTACTAATACTAAAGGAAATTCTAATCGCGAGGCTATGGCACAGGGAACAGCGAATATTTTCAATGGATTTTTCGGTGGTATGGGAGGTTGTGCGATGGTAGCGCAGACTTTAGTTAATTTAGATGCTGGAGCACGTACTCGTATTGCTGCCGTAGTTGGAGCTTTAGGTATTCTTTTTGTGATATTGGTAGGAGGGCCAGTTATAGAACAGATCCCTATGGCTGCTCTAGTAGGGGTAATGATGATGGTATCCATCGGTACATTCCAATGGGCGTCACTTAAAGTAATTAAGAAAATGCCAAAGTCAGATGTAATTGTAGGCATTTTGGTAGCCGCTATTACTGTTTTACGTCATAATTTAGCGGAAGCTGTATTAGTAGGTGTAATTATTTCTGCTCTTGTATTTGCTTGGGACAATGCCAAAAGAATCCGTGCTCGTAAAAGTATTGATGCTTTAGGTAATAAAGTTTACGAAATATATGGTCCTTTATTTTTCGGTTCTACCAGTACTTTTATTGAGAAATTTAATGTGCAAGAAGATCCAGATGTCGTGATTGTCGATATGAAAGAATCAAGAGTCGTGGATATGTCTGCTATAGAAATCCTTAATAAACTTACCGAAAAGTATGCTAAGGTCAATAAAAAAATTGTCCTAAGACATTTAAGTAAGGATAGTATTCGTCTTTTGGAAAATGCAAAAGGAGTTATAGAAGTAAATATCGAAGAAGATCCTACGTATAAGGTAATGCCTTAGAGAATTAAAAATGCATTTCTAAGCTTTTAATTTTTAGTTTCACTACTCTCTACTTAGATTAATATACTTTTGGAGCTTCTAATAAATCAGTGACATAACCCAATATCTCTATTTCGCTATCACCATCTTCTAACATAGAAAATGTAAGATATGCTGCATAGATTTCGGCACTGAAAACAATATGCTTGTCACTGATGATATCATCAACCACATGTTCGTATACATGAATGCCTATGTGTGTCAGTTCGTTGTGTAAATTCGTTGAAATGGTATTGTGGCTTTCCCCAGAAGCAAATCCTACAATGATGTGCAGAATAAGTTTGTCATAGATTTTTGGATCTTCAAAATGTTGAAGATATTCCTCGTAATTAAAACGTTGCTTAGCACTATTGACAATTTTGTCCCAGATTAGGAATTCTGTTTTTGTTTGCATAGTATAAACGTGTTTATAAGTGGTTACATAAATATAGACAAAAGATTTTAAAGTTTTCAAAATCTTTATTTTTAGCTAGCTGTTTCCCAATATGATAAACACGGGTTTCCAGAAAGTTAGCTGAAGAATTTTTGTATTTTAGAAATCTAAAAGAGATTATATGAAAATCAACTTAATAGGTAAAAAAGCGTTAGTAGGAGGCAGTACATCAGGAATTGGTAAAGCCATAGCACAACAATTAGCAGCATGTGGAGCTAGCGTGACTTTGGTAGCGCGCAATGAAGATAAGCTTCAAGCTGTACTTGCTAGTTTAGATATTGCGAAAAGTCAATCACATCAATATATTGTAACAGATTATTTGGATTTCGAAGAATATAAGGCTACCATCTCGGAATATTTTACATCGAATTCCGTAGATATATTGGTGAATAATACCCAAGGACCAAGTCCTGGAACAGTTACACAAAAGTCAGAGGAAGATTATCTGCAAGCTTTTAATTTACTTTTCCAAAATGCAGTTTTAACCACCAATCTGGCGTTGGAAAAGATGAAGGAAAATAGTTTTGGAAGAGTTATTAATGTGTCATCCATGACTGTAAAAGAGCCACAGGATACGTTGGTGTTATCCAATACGATGCGTACCGCATTAGTTTCTTGGTCGAAGTCACTTTCAAATTCCGTTGCTAAAGATAATATTACTGTTAATTCTGTTATGACAGGCTATTTTGAAACAGAACGATTAACCAGCTTGATGGAAAACCAAGCTAAAAATGAAGAGGTGAGCTTTGATGAAATTAGAACAAAACGCATTCAATCAGTCCCTGTTCAAAGATTAGGGGATCCAAAAGAGTATGGTTATCTAGTAGCTTTCCTTGCTTCGGAATATGCCTCTTACTTGAGTGGAGCTTCGATTCCTTTGGATGGTGGAATTGCGAAGACAATATTTTAAAAACATTAAAAAGGCTTCCAAATTTTGGAAGCCTTTTGCTTAGTTGTTGTAACCAGGATTTTGTTGTTCTTTTATTACTGAGTTAGCATTTATTTCTGCTAATGGAATAGGAAGAATTGTTTTGAAGAACGATCTATTAATAGTTGCTTCTCTATGGATAGTAGTTATACTTCCTAAAGCATCATCAAACGTAATCGATTTATTCCATCGCATCATATCAAAGAATCTATGACCTTCACCAATCAATTCTTTACTTCTTTCGTCTGCGATCATATCCAAATTTATTGTTGCGTCTGTTGCAGCAGCTAAATTTGGTGATCTCTTACGAATCTGATTTAAGTAATTTGTTGCTTTAGTAAGATCAGGTGATGATTTTCTAAACGCAGCTTCTGCAGCAATTAAATATACTTCAGAAAGACGAATTACTTTGATGTTCACAGCTGTTGTATTTCCTTTACCATCGCCTTTTCCAGTTGTCGCCGAGACATCAGTACTTCCTGAATATTTATATAAAGATCCGAAACGTGTATTGGATGTTTCATCGTAAGACATGATTCCTTTTCTTACATCATTAGGGTCTTGATTTAACAAATTAATAAAGTTTGTACTTGCTGTGAAGTAACCCAATGCAATTGTTGTATTAGGATGTCCTCTACGTCTATAGTATGCTCCTAAGGAACTGTTACCTAAGTCACCTTCACTTGGTAGGATTGCAAGTTCAAATATAGATTCTGAACCAAATTGTATTCCCCAAGAATCCACCCAATTAGCATTAGAGTATAGAGAGTAAACATTTGATGCAATCACTTCTTCTGCTGCAGAAAGTGCATTGTTAAAGTCTTCTTGATACAAGTAGACGCGTGCTTGAAGTGCCTTGTTTGCATAGTAGTTGATAAAGCCATTGGATTTTGCTTTTGGCAATAACGTTTCTGAATCCTTTAGATCTTTTAGAATCTGTTGGTAAGTTTGCTCTACTGTATTACGGCCAGGCTTAGCAGAATATTCTAGGGAATTTATTGTAACAGGAACACCTAAAGCTGCTTTATTTTCATTATAAGGTTCTCCATATAAACGAACCAAGTCAAAATAAATCATTGCTCGTGCAGTTAAAGCTTGACCGATATACGTGTCAAAGTTTTCTGTTGAACCATTTGCTTTGATTTTTTCGATTTGCTCTAATAAATTGTTGATTTGAGCAATACAATAATATCCTTGTGTCCAGATGGATGAATAATTGTTGGTATTCGTGCTGTGGTTGAATACATATAAATAATCATAACCTCTACCTTGGGATACAATGGTGAAGTCGCCACCTTTAACATCGCCGTAAAGTTGCAAATTACGACCTAAATAACTTCCGCTGGCTAAATTACTCATAAGACCGCGGATTATAACTAATGCATCTGCACCTGTCGTAATAGAGGTTGTCGCATCCGCGGCGTGTGTTGGTTTTACGTCAAGAAAATCGCTACATGAAGTAGAGACCGCAGTAGCTGCTAATAAATATGACGCTAATATAATTTTTTTCATGATACTCGAATCTTAAATATTAAAAACTAAAATCAATACCAAAAGTGTAAATCTTAGAAAGTGGAGTTTCCCAACCTCTAGTACTGTATTGGTTTACTTCTGGATCTGCATTCTTGAATTTACTAAACGTAAGCAAGTTTGTTCCGTTAAAGTAGATTCTAGCGTTACTAACCTTAGCTGATTTTAATAAAGACGTAGGGATATTATATGCTAACGAAATATTCTTTAAACGAAGGAAGCTCGCATCATATAGGTGTCTACTACTTCTTTGGTTAACGTCTTCCAAGTCACGTCCAGATACCATTGGTAATGGTCTTGTTGGATTATCTGGAGTCCATGTTTCGTCTGCAAAGATTTGAGAGTGTATACGTTCCCAGTAATATCCATCATCCGCTACATCTTTGTTTGCAGAATCGTACAATTTACCGCCGATTTTATAATTAAAGTTTAAGCCCAATGATAAGTTTTTGTAATCTAAAGTTGAGTTAATACCTCCATAAAATTTAGGAATACCACTACCAATGATTACGCGATTTGCTTTTGTGTAGGTGTATGTTGCACCTTTTCCATTGAATAAGAAATCTCCATCAGGATTATTTTCATCATTAACATACCACACATTTTTACCGTTAGTTTGATCTGTACCAGCCCATTCTAAACCATAGAATGACAAATAAGATTCCCCTTCTTGGTAGATGTACGTTGCTCTGCCGTCGCCTCCTGTTGGGTCAGACCAAACGATAGGCTCTGGGCTATTTAATTTCACAACTTTTGAATTTGTACTAGCTGCATTAATATTAATTGTCCAATTCCAGTCTTGTGATTTGATGATATCTGAACCTAATGAAATTTCAACTCCTTTATTGTTGATTTCACCGATGTTCTGAACCGTAGAACTAAATCCAGTAACCGTAGATTGTGGAACATTTTGGATTAGATCTTTTGAATCTCTGTTGAAGTATTCTAAAGTACCAAATAACTTATTGCTGAATAGCCCAAACTCTAATGCTACAGTAGTATTGTAATTCGTTTCCCAAGTCAGATTTGGATTTGGTGAATTCGCTAAACTACCACCTGCATTTTCCATATACTTACTTCCGTAAGTAATTAATGGTCGCCAAGCATTATTATCTGAAGGTAGGGTACCATTAATACCATAAGAAGCTCTTAAACGAAGTGCATTAATTTCAGGAATATTAGAGATGAAATTTTCTTTGGCTAAATTCCAAGCACCGCCAACAGACCAAAAATTACCCCATCTCACATCTGGTCCCAGCTTAGATGAACCATCTCTTCTGTATGATGCAGAAAGGAAGTATTTTTCATCAAAATTATATTCAGCACGTGATAATGCCGACATAATTGTATTTCCCCAACTGTAAGCTTGCGATTCTAACTTACCCGCTGTCGCTACAGTGTGTAACGTAGAGTTTGGTAAATCACGACCTGTAGCACGTACAAAATCTGTATTATTTTTTTCTGCCTCAAAACCTACTAATAAACCAAAATTATGCTGACCGTTGAAAGTCTTGTTATAATTCGCTGTAGTAGAAGAAACTAGTTTTTGAAAATTAGTGACCATATCATGTACTATACCTTTGTCAGATTGACCTGTATAATGGTTTGCACTATAATATAGATGGTCTTTAGAATTCGTCTCATCAAAAGAGAAAATAGTCTTCACTGATAATTCAGGAAGAACTTTCAACAACAATGATGGAGTTGCAGATATTCTGCGTGTACCACTTAAGTTTTCCCACTCGTTGTTATAATAAGGTACGTTCTGTGCAAAACTTGTATATCTTGCTGTCCACGTATTACCGGTCTTATAGTCCGTTGGCCAATATAAAGGCCATAATAAGTTACTTGCTTGGTACAAATAGTTCGTACTGGTATTTCTAGTATCGTTGACACCTGATAAATCAGTTTTTGCTAAGGATACATTCGCACCAAATTCAAGTAATGATCCAATTTTTTGTGTTAAGTTAACACGGCCATTGAATCTGTCGTAATCATTTAACACTGATCTACCTTTATCGGAAGTATAACCTAGTGATGAAAAATAGTTAGTGGTTTCTGTTGCTCCACTTATTGAAAGGTCATTCACATTGTATTTTCCTGTCCGGAATAATACATCATTCCAATCAAAATATTTACCATCTCTATTCTCCACACCATCCGTTTTGCCTTTAATAGATACATTTTCGAACATGGAGGTACCGTTTGTTGAAAATTCGTAGCCATGTATACCAAAACCGTATGAGGTTACAGGATTTCCATAAGAAGCACCTGGAGTCCAGTTTCTCGAATTAAGACGCATTAAAGTCTGTTCGTTGGCTTGTTCTGGCGTACGTCCTGCTGCGATACGAGAATCGTAAAGAAGACTGTATAGTATATTAACTTGTTCCTGAACGCTCGCTGGCTTATAATTATCCGTTGCCCAAGTAGGACTTAACGCTAATGAACTTTTAAAGTTAATTTTAGCAGCACCTGTTTTACCTTTTTTGGTAGTAATAATCACAACACCATTAGCTGCACGAGAACCATATAATGAAGATGCGGCTGCATCTTTTAATACAGTGATGGATTCAATGTCATTCGGATTCAAGGTGCTCATGACGTTATTCGTATTATACGTATAACCAGACATTTGAGATACTTGTCCAGAAACAACAGGTACACCATCAATCACGTATAATGGTTCATTCGAAGCATTCATAGATCCAATACCACGAATACGAATCGATGAAGTAGACCCTGCTTGACCAGAGGTTGATGTTACACTCATACCAGCTACTTTACCACGTAAAGCATCTTCAAATGAAGTCGTCGGTACATCTTTGATTTCATCTGCAAGAACCGTACTTGCTGATCCTGTAAAAGTACTTTTCTTAGCTGTACCGTAAGCTACAACGATCACCTCGTCTAACTCCTTATCAGAAGATATCAGGGAAACGTTAATCGTTTTGCGACCTGCAACATTGATTTCCTGAGATACGTAACCTACGGAAGAGATAAATAATGTTGCATTTTGATCTGCATTTAAAGAAAAAAGACCATTAGCATTAGAAGTAACGGCAACATTAGTGCCTTTGATACTAATTGTGACGCCTGATAATGGAGTACCATTTTGGTCTGTGATTTTTCCCGCTATAGGGATTTGTTGTGCATTCACGACTTGTAAACCACAAGCCATTACGCACAGGGATGTGAGTAGATGTTTATTCATAATTTTGGTAATAGAGTTATAAATAAATATATATAATTAAACCTAGTTTTTATAAATTATTTTTTATTTATTCAGTGAAATATAATTTATTATGATTTTTAGTCAAAAAATCTCTTAATTCCTTGAATAAAAGTTTAAGAATCTAATTATTTTAAGAATCGTTAATTAATAAGGTAGATTAAATAAGAATACCAAACTACGGCTAGCTTGGTATACTTATTTTTATTTTTTTAAAATTCCAATTCCTGGTCTATCTGGAAGAATGCATTTTCCTTCTTGAACAGTCATTCCATCGTAAATGTCGTTACCAATCAATAATGCACCATCTAAATCCGCCCAATCCACAAGAGGTGCTAATTGTGCTGCTGCTGAGATCGCACATGATGTTTCGGTCATACAGCCCAACATTACTTTCATGTCTAATGAGCGTGCGAGCTCTGCCATTTGTTTAGCTTCGCGCATACCTGTACACTTCATCAATTTGATGTTAATACCAGTATACACACCTTGAAGTTTAGGAACATCGACTAATCGCTGACAGCCTTCATCAGCAATAGTTGGGATAGGAGATTGTGCTGTTAACCACGCATTCTCATCAATCATTTCTTTTGGCATAGGTTGTTCCAAGAACACTACATTTCTTTCGTGCAACCAATGCGCCATTTCCAGCGCTTCTTCTTTATTTTTCCAGCCTTGATTTACATCCGCACACAAAGGAACATCTGTTACCGAACGAATAGTATCAATAATCATTTTGTCGGTGTCCAATCCCAATTTTACTTTCAGAATTTTGAATTGCTCAGCTTCTTCTACTTTCTTGCGGATCATTTCTTCGGTATCAATACCAATAGTATAAGAAGTAGGCGGGATAAGGTCAGGATTTAAGCCCCAAATTTTGTAAAAAGGCTGATTCATGATTTTTCCTAATAAATCATGAAGCGCAATATCTACAGCCGCTTTTGCTGCAGTATTTTTTTCTGTAATTTGGTCTACATATGTTAAGATTTCCGCAGTTTGGAATGGCGAATCAAAATGCGATAGATCAATCTGACTCAAAAATTTAGTCACACTCTCTTGGGATTCACCTAAATAAGGAGGCATACTAGCCTCTCCATATCCTACAATCCCATCGTATTCCAATTCGGTCAATACAACTGGAGTAGTCGTGCGGCTAAAAGATGCAACAGTGAATACATGACGCATCTCTAAAGTAAATGGCCTAAAACGTAATGTAAAACGTCCCATTTTTTTTGTTTCCCAACTGCTCATTCTTTTAGTTATTTTGTATATGATTTGTTTTCTTTAATAGGTTGAATTTGCGGGTCTGAAGCTCCTATATATCTTCTAGCTGCCACCACTGTTCGTGTTTGGAAGTCATCATAATTGCTTGCTTCTTTCAACATAGAATTGATACGAACTCTTCCTGCCGAATGTATGAATTCACCATTACCTATATACATTGCTACGTGCGTAACACGTGCGTTTGGATTAGAATTTTTGCCACCAGCAAAGAAAAGCAAATCAGCAGGTTTCAGGTTTTTTAAGGCAATAGTAGGGTCAAAATTTCCATCTGCTCCCAGTATTTCGATTTTCTCGCCTGCTAAAACTTGTTGTGAAGCATCGCGAGGAATGACATAGCCATTCATATAAAAAGCTGTTTTGGTAAATCCACTACAATCTACACCTTTTACAGAAGTTCCTCCCCATAAATAAGGAAGACCTAACATGGATTTAGCGCTATTTAATACATTTTCTGCGGTCAGTTGACGTGTTTCTAACCATTTATCAAAAGTAGTAGCTTCTTCTTTTTGGATAAAAGCTATTCTTCCATCAGGATATTTAACTTTGTAAAATTTCTTATCCGCGCTTAATAAAGACAAAATATTACCATAAACTAAATCAGATACACGTAAGCTTTTTGTATTAGCTTCAGAATAAGATTTACCAAATTCATTGGTGTAGATCACTTTTGGAGATTCTTTCCAGCTTTTTATTTCGGATTCATCCATTTGAGCTACAGAAGCCGTAGGTACCCAAGCAATGTAGCCTTCGGGCGTGCGTACACGGAATTCTCCTTTATCTTTCTGTAAAATATCAACCTGAGTTCCTAATAAAGTTTGGGTAGCCATTTCTTCGTCATGCCCAGGCTTTGTGCGTAAATTGGCAACAGAAAGAATGATTACTCCATATTTTTTCTGCCCTACAGTACTATCCGGTAAAAGTCTGTATTGTATGTTCGCATTGGAATTTTGTAGTTCTTTATTTAAGAATGAAACAACCTCGTTTTCCGTAGTTTGGATCGTATAGATATTATTCTTAACATCTGCTTTTACCAATTCTAATAATTTAGTTCTCTTATCGGGAGCGTATTTTGGTTTTGCGGAGTCTAGTGTTTTAACGATTGACTTGTATATTGTTGAATCAACTTGAGCATTCGCATTATTGAAGCTTCCAATATATACAGCTATTGGTAAACAGAAATAAACAAATTTGTTTTTCATCATAAATAATTGTGTGCTATAAAATAACGTAAAAAAATGCAAAAAATGGCAATAATATGTTTAAATTATTAAATGTTTTTGCGTTTTTCGTTTGTTTAGTGATAAATAATGTAAAAATATATGAAAGCAACGTTTGGCGGAGGCTGTTTTTGGTGTACCGAAATAATCTTTTTAAATACCGAAGGGGTTAATTCTGTTTTACCTGGCTATATGGGTGGAAAAAGAAAAAATCCCACGTATGAACAAGTTTGTTCTGGAGCTACAGGACATGTAGAAGTAGTTCATTTGGATTTTGATGAAACAAAAGTTTCTTTTGAGGATTTATTAGCGGTATTCTTTAAAACGCATGATCCTACAACGTTAAACCGTCAAGGAGTAGATGTAGGAACACAATACCGATCTGTAGTTTTTTATCACAGTGAAGAACAGAAAGAACAGACAGAGAAATTTATACAAGGGTTGGAAGCAGCTAAAGTTTTTGATGATCCAATTGTTACAGCGGTAGAAGAGGCTTCTGCTTTTTGGCCGGCAGAGGATTATCATATAAATTACTTCAATCGTAATCCAGAAAATCCATTTTGTTCTGCAGTTATTGCGCCGAAATTGACAAAATATTTAAAGACATTGAAATAGTAACAAATAAGGCTCGCGCTAGCGAGCCTTATTTGTTATTTTATTAAAATAATCCTATCTGTCCGTCATCACTAATCTGAATATCATCTGGATTAGTAATTTCTAAGGGTACCGAATTCGTATCTTCTTGTGCTGCGTCTTCTGACTTTTTCTCTTCGTCTTTTGGTGGATTAGCCAAATCGATTTCTTCGGTCAGTGCTTTTACAGTCTGTACATTATGGAAAGAAAGACGATTTCCTTGTGCTTTTATCTTTTTGATATCGATCAACTCATTTAGCGGCTGTTCGATAGTTTCTTCTACTTGAGATTTTCCTTTTAGCTGTTTGATTTTAACAACTGGATTCAAATTATTTGTCAATAAAATCAATTTTGAACCTGGTTCTTCATTTATGATAGAAACACGTTTGCCTAATGGAATCTCATCGAATACAAAACGTTTTACATAATAAGCGCCTGATTTTCCATCTTGATGTACAGCGGTATACACGTGATCAGGATAGAATTTCTCGATACGAATCATCTTTTCATCGAAGTGATTACTCAAATCAAAATTAGAAAGCTCGTATGATCCATCTTTGAAAACCATCAAAATCTTGTCTTCCCCATCAAATTCACCTAAGAATTTGCCGCGCTCATCAGCATTTAATCTTTTCAGTACATCATCGTACCAAATTTTGCGTCCAGCAAGTGTCGATACACCCGCGCTCTTAAAGGTAATTTTCTTCACAGGGTATTTAGAAACCAAGTTACCCATGGAACCTTTTCCTTTGATAGCGATTTCTGCAAAATCTAAATCAAAAGTAAGTTTACGTAATTTCGTATGCGGTTTCAATTGTACATTAACCACTTCGGCTTCACCATTTGGATTCGCGGTGAAATAAAGTATTTTTGAACCTTTAGTTTCTTTGGTTACGTCATATTCTTTTTCACGTGTAACTGCTGTCACTGCGAAACGTTTTACGTACGTATTTCCTTGCGTGCCGTCACGATAGATCGCATTATAAATCGTACGCTCGTCACCTTTTTTGAAAACAGCAACGTGAATAATATCTTTTCCTACAAAGACTTTATCCTGCACTTTGACCACACTATATTTACCGTCCTCGCGGAAGACAATGATATCATCTATGTCCGAACAATCCGTAACGAATTCATCTTTCTTCATTGCCGTGCCGATAAATCCTTCTGCACGGTTCACGTATAATTTAGCATTGGCTAAAGCTACTTGTGTAGCTTCTACTTTGTCAAATACGCGCAATTCAGTTTTACGCTCACGACCTTTAGCATACTTCGAACGTAAATATTCAAACCATTCAATCGCGTATTCTGTAAGATGCTTCAGGTTTTTCTTTACTTCCTTGATCTCATCACTCAAAGCCTTCATTTGCTCGTCCGCTTTTTTCACATCAAAACGTGTGATGCTACTCATCGGCTTATCTATTAGCTTTTTGTAATCTTCTGGAAGAATTTCTCGGTAGAATTGATCGAAGAAAGGTGTGAATAATCTATTCAAAACTTCTACAACGGTCTCAAAATTACCTGCATTTTCATAATCCGGATGTTTGTACATGCCTTCTTGAATGAAAATCTTAAGCAGGGAATTAAAGAATATTTTTTCTTGAAGCTCATTAAGACGAATCTCCAATTCACGTTTTAGAAGTTCTTTAGTTTGTAAAGTGTTTTCAATTAAGATGTCGTTCACACTCATAAAATGTGGTTTGTCATCTTTGATAACACAAGTATTTGGAGAGATAGAAGATTCACAAGAAGTGAAGGCATATAATGCATCAATAGTTACATCTGGCGAAATACCCGGTGCCAAATGAATCATGATTTCTACATCTTTTGCCGTATTATCTTCAATCTTTTTGATTTTGATTTTGCCTTTGTCATTTGCTGAGACAATGCTTTCAATCAAACTACCCGTTGTCGTTCCGAAAGGAATTTCAGTGATAGCTAAAGTCTTTTTGTCTCGTTCTTCGATTTTAGCTCGCACACGAATTTTACCACCACGTTGACCTTCGTTATAGTTCGAGATATCCGCATATCCACCTGTTGGGAAGTCCGGATATAAGTTTGGGCGTTCACCTTTCAATACTTGAATAGACCCATCGATTAATTCGATGAAATTGTGTGGCATAATCTTCGTTGCCAAGCCCACAGCGATACCTTCAGCTCCCTGAGCTAATAATAAAGGAAACTTAACAGGTAAAGTAATAGGTTCTTTGTTACGGCCGTCATAGCTTAGTTGCCATTCTGTAGTATCTGGATTAAACACGACATCATTGGCAAATTTGGACAAACGTCCTTCAATATAACGCGAAGCAGCAGCCGAGTCACCTGTTACAGGATCTCCCCAGTTACCTTGACAATCAATCAATAAGTCTTTTTGTCCCAACTGCACGATAGCGTCACCAATGGAAGCGTCCCCATGCGGATGGTACTGCATGGTATGACCTACTACGTTGGCAATTTTGTTGAATCTTCCATCATCTTTTTCTTTGAAAGAGTGTAAAATTCTACGTTGTACAGGCTTAAAACCATCATTGATATGTGGTACTGCACGATCCAAAATCACATATGAAGCATAATCCAAAAACCAATTTTCATACAGTCCCGATAAGGGAATTGTATTGCTGGCATGTTCGTTTTCAGGCGATGAATTATGATCTTGACTGTTATCTTCTGGGTTAATCGTTTCGTCAATCATCTATGTTTTATTATTTGATTGTTATACGGATTCAAGTTTTTGAATTTGGTAAAATTACAAATTTCTATCAAATGCGGCTTATAATAAAATGAGATTAAATTTGACTAAATTTTTCATTTAGTCAAAAAGTACGTAAATATGACAATTACCATTTTTGCTGAAAATATTTAGGTATTAATTTTGTGGCAATAGATAGAAAAGGTTTCTTCCTTTACTACCACTCAATTCTAAAATGATTATTGTGTTATGGCCAAGAGAAATTACGTATCAAATTCTACCGAAAGTACGCGGATGTTTAAAAATGACTTTTTAGAGTCATTGACAAAAGTACATTATTCTGTTCCTCTTATTTTTTGGATCCCTGTTATTATTTATTTTATTCGTAAGGCATATGTAGTAGGAGAAATGAGTGCAAGCGCAGTTTTCGGTTATTTTCTATTCGGATTGGCGTTTTGGACTTTAGCTGAATATGTATTACACCGTTGGGTATTTCATTTTCATCCAAAAAGTGCTTGGGGACAACGAATCCATTTTATTTTTCATGGCGTACACCATGATTATCCTAAAGATCGTTTGCGTTTGGTAATGCCTTTGTCTGCTAGTATTCCCATGGCTACGATTATTTATTTTATATTTTATGCTTTTTTTGGAGAGTTCACTTTAGCAGCTTTCTTCGCTGGATTTTTGTTTGGGTATCTGATCTATGACGAATGTCACTATGCAATGCATCATGCAAATTTTAAATCTGGCATATTTAAGAAAATAAAGGATCATCATATGTTGCATCATTATTCCGATCCAGAAAAGGGATTTGGTGTAAGCTCAGCTATATGGGACAAAGTTTTCAATTCAGGTTTTCCGAAGAAAGAAATAAAATAAAAGCAATCTGAAAAGATTGCTTTTATTCTGTTAGTGTGATTTTAAGGCGCTTCCACATGTTGTGAAAAATGCTAATATTTTTTCAAAGGCATTATATAGTTTTGGTTGTGAAGTCTTTTTGAATTCTAATAGCATTTAAAATCGCAATTAACGAAACACCAACGTCCGCAAAAACCGCTTCCCACATCGTAGCTAATCCTCCTGCACCTAAAATTAAAACAGCGGCTTTTACCACAAAAGCTAGTGTTATATTTTGCCACACAATAGTTTTTGTTTTTTTTCCTATTCGAATTGCTAAAGGTAATTTAGAAGGTTTGTCGTCTTGGATTACGACATCTGCTGTTTCTATAGTAGCATCCGAACCTAGGCCACCCATTGCAATTCCCACATCGCTTAAGGCTACTACGGGAGCATCATTGACGCCGTCTCCTACAAAGGCTACTTTCTGGTTTAATGCTTTTATTACCTTTACTTGATTGACCTTATCCTCGGGCAACAAATTTCCATAAGCCTGTTTTATTCCCAATTGGTCTGCTACATGTTGAACAACAGTTTCCTTATCACCACTAAGCATGGTGGTTTTAACCCCGAGGTTGTTTAATTGTTGTATCGTATTTGCTGCATCTTCTTTAATGGTATCTGCAATCGTGATATAGCCTACATATTTTTTATCAAACGCCACAGCCAAAGTCGTGTAAACAATTTTTGCTGCATTAGTGTTGTAGCTAATATTGTATTTATCTAAAAGCTTAAAATTTCCTACTAAAACCTCTTTTCCTTCTACGAGGGAACGTAGTCCGTGTCCAGGAATCTCTTCTGTATTTTCCAGTTTAATAGTAGAATCTACTTTTCCAGCATACTCCTGAATGGCGGTAGCGATGGGGTGCGTACTTTGGCTTTCTACAGCGTTCACAATGGAAAGCATGTATTCTTTGTCTACTTCTGGCTGAAAATTGATTTCTTGTACCTGAAAAACACCTTCGGTCAATGTACCTGTTTTATCCATCACAATGTGTTGGATGTTTGCCAGTGTATCTAGGTAGTTTGACCCTTTGAACAGAATACCGTTTTTGCTCGCAGCACCTATTCCTCCAAAATAACCTAACGGAATAGAAATTACCAATGCACAAGGACAGGAGATAACCAAGAAAATTAATGCTCTGTATAGCCATTGATTAAAAACATAATTCTCTACTATCATCGCGGGAACTAAACATATACAAAGGGCCAATGCTACTACAATTGGAGTATATATTTTAGCAAACTTGCGAATAAATAGTTCTGTAGGGGCTTTCTGCGATGAAGCATTTTGAACCAGTTCTAATATTTTGCTCAGTTTGCTATCTTCATACGCTGTGGTAACTCGTACTTGAGCTACCGTATTGAGGTTTATCATTCCAGCCAGCACTTGCTCGCCTTGTTGTTTTGAGTAAGGCTTGCTTTCTCCCGTAAGTGCAGCAGTATTGAATGTAGCGGTATCAGAAATTAATTCACCATCCAATCCTAATTTTTCTCCTGGTTTAAGTTGAATGGTATCCCCAATGGTAGCTTTTGTGGCAGGTATAGTCTTTGGTAGTCCATTTTGAAGGATGGTGACTTCATCAGGGCGTTGATCCAATAATGATTTTATATTCTTTTTAGCGCGAGATACCGCCATCGACTGGAAAACTTCCCCTACTGAATAGAAAAGCATCACAGCTACAGCTTCTGGATATTCTTTGATAGCAAAAGCTCCTACTGTTGCGATTGTCATAAGCAAAAATTCGGAGAATACATCTCCCTTACGTATGCTTACAAAAGCATCTTTGATAACAGGAAATCCGACTATTCCATAAGCGATGAGGTACCAAATAAAGCGTATTGCCCCCGAAAACCAATCTTGCGGCCACCAATTGTCCAAGAGTATGGCGATGATTAATAAAATAAATGATACGCTCGAAGGTAAGAATAACATTCCTATATTGCCACTCATATTACTATGGTCATGATCATGTTCTCCGTGATCATGTGCATGATTATGGCCTTTAATCACCTTCTCCGTATGATTATTGACTTTACAATTTTGCGTACCGCATAATTGTTCTGCTACTTTTTCATTGTGTGTATGTTCTTGTGCCATGCAGTACTATTTTTCACTGTGAGGTGATTGTGAGGTTTGGCTTTTAATATATCTAAATATAATTAATCTTTTCTGTTTTTTTCCAACTGATGGGAAATTGTCCCTGCTTAGCGAATATGTATAAGAAATATATAATAGAATAATTTTTTACTAAAAATTTTAGTATTTTTGAGGTCTAGTTTTTTGGTGATAACATGGATTGGCAGGATACAAAACGGTTTGTAGCACATTTGGATTTGGATACTTTTTTCGTCAGTGTAGAGCGATTAAAGAATAGTCAATTTGTGGGTAAACCTCTTATTGTGGGAGGGTTGAGTGATCGTGGCGTGGTGGCAGCATGTAGCTATGAGACCCGAAAATTTGGTGTTCATAGTGCTATGCCAATGAAGTTGGCTTTACGTTTATGTCCGCATGCGATAGTCGTGCGTGGCGATTCAGATAGCTACAGTTATTATTCTCGCTTGGTGACGGATGTGGTCGCGGACACTGTTCCGGTCATGGAAAAGGCAAGTATCGATGAGTTTTATGTGGATTTAACGGGGGTAGATCGCTTTTTTGGCTGTAGCCAATTTATGGTTGAACTCAAAGAGCGTATTCGCAAAGAGTCAGGACTTCCGATTAGCTACGCTTTGGCTTCGAATAAATTGGTCAGTAAGGTAGCGACGGATGATGCAAAGCCTGATGGTCGAAAAGAAATAGCACATGGCTTGGAGAAATCCTATTTAGCGCCATTGCATATTGACCGTATGCCTGGTATAGGGCAGAAGACTTCCGCACTGCTGCAGCAAATGGGGGTTCGTACCATTAAGGTATTGAGCGAAATTCCTATTCCGATGATGCAAAATTTGTTGGGCAAGAATGGAATAGATTTATCGCGCAAAGCGAATGGTATTGATCCTACGCCTATAGTTCCATATTCCGAACAGAAAAGTATAGGTACGGAGGAAACTTTTCAGCAGGACACTATTGATTTGAAATTTTTGAACAGTGAAATTATCCGAATGACCGAAAAGTTGGCTTTTCAGCTTCGTCAAAGTGGAAAGTTGACGGGATGTATTACAGTGAAGTTACGGTATTCCAATTTTGATACCGTGAGTAAGCAAATGGTGATTTCGTACACGGCTTCGGATGCGGTATTGATTCGAAAGGCGAAGGAACTTTTTGCTAAATTATACGAGAAACGGATGCTGGTTCGCTTGATAGGTGTACGTTTCAGTCACTTGGTGCAAGGCTCGCAGCAGATTAATCTTTTCGAAGATACCGAAGAAGCCGTTCGTTTGTATCAAGCTATGGACGCGATGCGTAATCGTTTTGGTGATGAAGTAATAAAAAGAGCGATTTCCATTCCTGCTAAACCTAATAAAGCCAGTTAGGAAAAGAAGTAAGAAGCCACAAAAGATTTCTTACGGCACGACGTACCGTTCGAAAGAATGTAGTTACAAAGTATCCTTGTAATTCGTAATCGATTAGATATCTCCCGATGGTCGATATGACGTAATTTAGCCTCGTCATTCCGACGATAGGAGGAATCTAAAAGACATGAAAAGAGAAGTTAATAAGCAAAATGATATTTCCTGTCAATTACCTCAAAAGTTACTTCTTTCTTGGATTCTTGAAATAGCTGATAACCTTGTTGAATATTTTGCCAAAAAGAAAAAGTATCGTCATTTACTTGTGGTTTGTAGATCAGCATATTTTCCTCAGTCATTTCAAACGGAAAGATATAAACAGGAATATTCTGCTGTCCAGAATCTTTTGCCCACAAAGCGTAGAGATAAATTTCTTTCATCAAATCATCTGTCATGGGGAGACAGCCTACAGTTTCACATTTGCCATGAATAAAAATATCCGACCCCGTATAATTATGTGCTAAGTCAAATGCATTGGGGTAATTTAATCCCAAGGATAAGTAAAATTTGCTTTTGGGATTGAAGCGGTTGATAGTGTAGAATCCCTCTGGAACTTGCTTGTCGCCTTCCGCTTTTTTAGGTCCTAATTTTCCAGAACGCGCACAGATCGGGTATTGCTGAATGAGTCTGTAATTTTCTTGGCTGGTAGATTTTGCAAATAAATCCAATCTATCCAACTCTTTGTACGCAACGAATAATATGTTCAAATCCGTACTATCTAATTGATAATTCTGAAGATTTTCTAAGATTAAACTACCTTTCTCAGTAATGACGGTTTGTACTCTATCTTCTTCTGGGGATTGAGTTTGAGTAGGAGTGGAGTTGCAATTTGTCATCATGCAAATAAAAAGTAAATAAAGTAAAGTTCTCACGATTGGATACGCAATTTGTATTTGGTCAATAGTGCGGGCAAACTTTGTAGATCAAATTTAGCTCCAGTGACACGATTTGCTTCGGGATCAAGTTGGAAGTTATATGCCGTTGAAAAATCAGCTTTCTCCAAATTACTTTGATAAAAAGTTGCACGATGTAAGTCACAATTTTCAAAAATAGCTTCTTTGAGTTCGGTGCTTTCAAAATCTACTTCGTGCATTCTACAGGATTTAAATTTGGTCTTGTTTAATTTCAAACCAGCGAAAGAACAGTGATCCAAAATGGATTCTGTAAAACTAAAACCGATGTTAAATAGATTTGCTGTAGGGAAAAGTAAACCCAAAACCTTACAATGGGTGAATTTACAATCTTGAAACATGGTATTTTCTATCTTGGCTAAACTCAGGTTACAATGCACAAACTCACAGTCTATAAATTTGATTCCATTTAATACCGTCGTTTCAAAATTGCAGTGTTCAAATCGGCAATATTCGTATTCGGTAATTTCAATGCTTTCTGCTTGAAAGTCTATTTTCTGAAAGGTTTTGTCTTCTATTAAATTCATTCAAAATTTATAAATAAGCCACTTCTTTGCGAATACGACTTAATGAAGTATCCGTAATACCCAAGTAAGTTGCGATATGTTTCAATGGCGCCTGCTGGATGATTTGCGGCTTTTCCTGGATTAATTGCAAATATCGTTTTGATGCGGGTTCCGTAATGATTTCTGTCGCTCTTTTTTTGCTCAAATACAACTCATAGGACATCCAAGCGCGACCCCATTCGCGCATAGCAGGTATTTTGTGAAACAGTTCTTGAAAATCGTCATAACTAATCTTGTATAAACTACAATCCGTCAAACATTGAATATATTCTTGCGAAGGAACACGCGGAAATATAGAAGCTACATCGATCACGACCTCATTATTTCCTTTAAAATCCGTCGTGATTTCATTGCCTTCATAATCGTACAAATAGGCACGCACCAAGCCAGATTCGATGATGTAATATTCGTCTTGAATCTTTCCTTTAGAGAGTAATAATTCTCCTTTATGAGCTGTGATTTTTTGATGTGCTTGTGCAATCAACTCAAAATCTGATGCTTCAAAGAGTGGATGTTGGTAGACTTGTTTGAGGATGTCCATTTTTAGTTTATAATTATTGTTAACCAATTTAACAATAAATCCTATAAATTAAAACGGATCAGCGACGGTAAATGTGACTTCCTGTTTCGTTTTTGGATGGATAAATTGAATATATCCAGCATGCAAATGCAATCTATACGCTCGTTTTCCATACAAATCATCACCCACAATGGGAGTATTCAAACCTTTGACGTGAGCCGAATGGACACGCAATTGATGTGTTCTCCCTGTTAGAGGATAGTAATGTATTCGGGTTCTACCATTTTCTGTCGCTACGACTTTATATTTCGTTTGAGCAGGTTTGCCATATTCATAACAAACCACTTGTCGTGGTCTATCTTCCAAATCTACACGCAAAGGCAAATCAATAATTCCATCTTGGGAATTGATTATCCCATCCAAAAGAGCGGTGTAACGTTTTTCAACAGTATGGCGAATGAATTGATCTTGTATAAATTGATGCGCATCTTTATTTTTCGCAATCACCAAAATGCCCGATGTAGACATATCTAAGCGGTGAATAATCACTGGCCCAGTGATTTCTGGATTTCTGGCTAGAATGCGCGTTTGCACACTATCCTGCACATTGATTCCCGGTACAGAAAGAAACTCCGCTGGCTTGTTCACCACAATAATGTCTTCGTCTTCGTAAATTACTTCTATATCCACTTCAGCTGCAGGATTTTCCAGCATGGGATTGGGATCAACTTCCAGACCCTGCAACATATGCCCTAAAATCGGTTCACATTTGCCCCGGCAAGAAGGGTAGAAGTATTGATGTTTGCGTACTTCCGAAGCAGGAGAAGCTCCCCACCAAAATTCAGCCATACAAATAGGTTTCAAATCATGTAAATAGGCATACTGCAATAATTTCGGAGCAGCGCATTCACCAGCACCTGCTGGCGGTAGCATTTGAATAGCTTCTTGGAAAATGTCCAAAACAGCACGTTTTTCGCCCTTTGCATTCAAGAAATGATACTGATCGAAGAGTTGATTTTGCAAAGTGGAAGATTTAGTTCTGCGCAATTCTTTTTTGTCCTCAATTTCTTGCAACAATACATTTAATTCGTCTTCTAGAATAGCTAGCCTACTTTTGCAGTTTGATTTTAACACATCGTACTCGTGTTGGTCACGATAACTTTGTTTGATCAAATCTTGTTCGACCTCTTGGTAGTCTTCAGGTGAAAGAATTTCTTTTTGCGCCGTTCGAATAGCTTTACGTTCTGCTTTATTTTTTTTGTTCAACGCTCTAGCTTCCGCCAATTCTTGTTCAGTCTCCTTTTTGCAAACTTCTATTTGTTCTTTTAACGCTTGGATTTTTGGATTCTTCTCTAAAAGTTCAATCTCACGATTTAAAGTATTAATAGTTGCTTCTTCATTCAAGAAAAATCCTTCTGGATCTAGCATGTCAAAAATGGGAGGGATGAAATAACGATGTTGGTTCGTACTGGCTAATTTTCCAGAACAAGCTGCTAAATAACCTAAATTACCTTTATTGTCTTCTACCACCAAGACTCCAAACATTTTCCCAATCACAAGACCTTCTTGGCCTTCTTGCAAACCGAAATTGTGTTCAAAATCTTTTTGTATTGATAAATAGTGTTGAACATGTTCTGCAGCTAAAACACTGAAAGGATGCGGTTCGTAACAAAAAGGGAAAGTGAATTTTTCAGGTTTCGCTAAGGTTGAAATATCGTGTTGAAAGGAATGTAAAAACGGAATGTTGGATGCCATTATTCTTGCTTGATAAACTGCAAAATTACTAAGAAAAATCTGTAGCTGCGCTATATAAATTAGCATTTCAAAATGACAATTTTATGTCTTACCATATTCCCCAAAAACGGGGTTTTATCGCTAATTTAGAGCTGTAAAAGCACTACTTATGACAATAGAAACTATACCGTTTGGGCAATCAGATATACAAATAACACCTTTGATTTTTGGCGGAAATGTCTTTGGTTGGACTTTAGATGAACCGAAATCTTTTCAGATTCTGGATGATTTTGTGGACAAAGGTTTTAACGCAATTGATACCTCGAATAATTATTCGCATTGGGTTGAGGGGAACAAAGGTGGTGAATCCGAAACCATTATTGGGAATTGGTTGATACAGCGAGGAAGGAGAGATCAGGTTATTTTGATGACCAAAGTAGGAGGTCGATTTGGTTATGAATCTAAACCTAATGTAAGAGGTGCTTATATCAAGGAGCAAGTGGAGGAATCGTTGCGCCGTTTGAAAACGGATTATATCGATTTGTACCAAACGCATTATGATGACGAGGTAACGCCTATTGAAGAAACCTTACGTGCATACGAAGATCTAATCAAAGAAGGAAAAGTACGTTATATTGGGGCTTCGAATATCGGTCCCGAAAGATTGGTTGAAAGTTTGGATATCGCTGAGGACAAGAATTTACCAAAATATATTTCTTTACAGCCTGAATATAACTTATTTGATCGAGCAAAATTTGAAAATCTTTACCAGAAATTAGCTTTAGAAAAACAAATTGCTGTGATTCCTTATTATTCATTAGCGAGTGGTTTTTTGAGTGGAAAATATCAATTGGAAGAAGATTTTGCTAAAACCTCTCGTGGGAAAGGTATTAAAGATAAATATTGGAATGAGCGAGGTCGACAAATCGTACAGACGCAAAAAGAAATTGCAGAAAAATATAATGTCTCGCCTTCGGCAGTAGCTTTAGCTTGGCTTTTGGCTCAACCTTCTATTACGGCACCTATCGCTAGCGCTACCAAATCTGAACATATTGTTGCTTTTGTAGACGCCTTGCAGCTTAAATTAGCTGAAGAAGATATTCAAAAATTAACTGAAGCAAGTAAATATTAACCACATCACAGAAACAAAATATAACGACTTAACATACACACAATGAAAACAAATATTGGAATTAAGGAGAAAGATACTGCTGCTGTTGCAGAGATTTTAAATAAATTATTAGCGGATCACAATGTATTATATGTGAAAGCAAGAAATGCGCACTGGAATATTGAAGGTCCAGATTTTCATGCACAGCATTTATTTTTCGAAACTATTTATGATGCTTTGGCAGAAACCATTGATGAGATAGCAGAACGTGTTCGTGCTATTGGACATTATGCCGTTGGATCATTAAAGGAATTTTTGGATTTGACGCAGCTTTCGGAAGATAAACCAGCGAAAAATGATAGCCAAAGTTATATTAAAGCACTATTGAACGATTATGAAAGTATTATAATTTCAATTCGTGAAAATATTGAAACTGTTGAAAAGCATGGAGACGCAGGTACGGAAGATTTTTTAGTCGGCATTATGGAAGAACATGAGAAGACAGCTTGGATGCTGAGAGCACATTTAAAATAAGAAAGAGAGGTTAACCTCTCTTTCTTATTTTAAATTATTTTTTTGATGGCAACATTACCGTACCTGCTACTAAATCATGAATGGCTCTTTTTCTATAATCGTTGTGAATCGTCAAAAAGGAAACCCATCCCAAGAGTACCTTCACTATAAAACGAATCAGCGCTTGGAAAAAATTAATTTTTCTTTCGACATCTTGATTTTTTCGGACATTAATTCCTTTAATTCTATTTCCAATTGTACCTCCTAAAGTTTGTAAAGTTGGCTCATATAAAATGAAAACAAATAGTAAAGCAAAACCTCGTATCCAATCGGGAAAGTTTATAGAATCACTGAGTTGAGAAAACACAAAAATAATGATTAAAATTACGCCAAAGTCAATCACACTGGATTGTATTCTGGTTAGTAAAGTAGGAAATTCAAATTCTTCTATCTCGTCCATATTTAAGTTTTTATAATAATTCAATTCTTAAATCTAAAGTAGTAACTTTCTATTAAATTAATGTATTTAATTTTAAAGTAGTATTGAATTTTAAATAGCAATATCCCCCAAAAATTCCGTTAATTTGTAGCTTAATAAAATTGTAAATAACCTTACAACAATATAATATGATTATTCAACCACGTGTAAGAGGTTTTATATGTTTGACTTCGCATCCAGAAGGTACAGCTCAACATATCAAAAACCAAATCGAGTATGTAAAATCAAAAGGAAAAATTGCTAACGGTCCTAAGAAAGTCCTAGTTATTGGAGCTTCTACAGGTTTTGGTCTAGCATCACGTATTTCAGCGGCTTTTGGTTCTGACGCAGCAACTATAGGTGTTTTCTTCGAAAAACCAGCTGCTCCAGGTAAACCAGGTACAGCAGGTTGGTACAATTCTGCAGCTTTTGAAAATGAAGCACATGCTGCAGGTCTTTATGCAAAAAGTATCAATGGTGATGCTTTCTCTGATGAGGTGAAAGCTAAAACTATTGAATTGATAAAACAAGATTTAGGTCAAGTAGATTTAGTGGTGTATTCATTAGCATCTCCACGTCGTACGCATCCTAAGACTGGTGTGGCTCATGCTTCGGTATTGAAGCCTATTGGTCAGCCTTTTACCGATAAAACGGTAGATTTTCACTCAGGTGTAGTTTCTGATATTTCAATCAACCCAGTAGAATCTGACGAAGATATCGCGAATACAGTTGCGGTAATGGGTGGTGAAGATTGGAAATTCTGGATCGAAGAATTGAAAGCTGCGGGTGTATTAGCTGACGGTGTAAAAACTGTAGCGTACTCGTATATTGGCCCTGAATTGACTTACCCAATCTATCGTAACGGTACTATTGGTCGTGCAAAAGACGATTTAGAAGGTACAGTACCAGTAATCAACGATATTTTGAAAGACGTGAATGGTATCTCTTACGTATCCGTAAATAAAGCTTTGGTTACGCAGTCATCATCAGCTATTCCAGTAGTTCCATTGTACATTTCCTTATTGTATAAAGTTATGAAAGAAAAGGGTATCCACGAAGGTACTATTGAACAAATGCAACGTTTATTTGCTGAGCGTTTGTACACTGCAGATGGTCAAGTAGCTTTGGATGAAAAGGGACGTATTCGTGTTGACGATTTGGAAATGCGTGAAGACATACAAGCTGAAGTAGCTAAATTGTGGGAACAAGCAACGACTGAAAACTTAGAAGAAATTTCAGATATCGCAGGATACCGTAATGATTTCTTCAATTTATTTGGTTTTAACTTCCCAGAAGTAAATTACGAAGCCGATACTAACGAAGTGGTTAACGTACCAAGTATTGAAGGATAATATTTTTATTTTACTATATGCTAAAGGCTCATCAGTTTTCTGATGAGCTTTTT